>CBINPH010000145.1:0-7917 GCA_966252445.1 uncultured Chitinophagaceae bacterium
GACGCTGTCCGGCCGCTCGGAAGGCGAGGTAAAGGAATACAGGGCGCTGTGGATCGTGTCCCCGTAACTGAGCTTATAGGGCTGGAAATCCGTGATCTGCTGCGAACATACCCGGTAGTGATACCGGGTGCCGGGCTTCAGGTCCCGGAGCACAATGCAGTTGACGCGGTTGTAGGCCTCGACCAGTCCCGCGGACGCCCTGTCGCTCCGCTGGCCCAGCTGCTCCGTCTCCCCGTATTCTACCCAGCTGTAGGACGGCAGGTTGGCGATCCACATGACCGTCATGGCGTCGGGTGCAGGCGCCTGCAGGTAGGGAGGCGTCAGGAACACATGTCCTTTTTCCGGGTGGGCCGGCAGCTGCCTGGAAGCGCTCGCCATCACGCTGGCGGGCAGGCAACTCGCCGCCAGCCCGGCGGCCCCGATGCCGGACACCCGGCGAATGAACTGGCGGCGGCCGCTGTCCTGCTGTGTCATCGATTCCTTGTTCATATGCATGGTCGTTTTCCTGTCCTGATCCGCGGATGCTTCATCCTACCCCCTTCAGGGAAAAAACGGCGCTGGTTCCTGCCCCGCCGAGCGGCAACTGCAGGCCTCGGCTCATCAGGTATGCCCCGCTGAAGGTTTTTCCCGCTTCCGGGCAGCGGGAGCGCTGCCCTTCCGGCAGGTTGATCTCCTCCACCCGGTACTGCCGGCCGGCATCCAGGCCCTGCAGCCGGAGCGGAGGATGGGCATCCCCCAATTTCGGAGGCAGCTGGTAAGCAAAGACCACCGCCCCCGTTTTGTCCGGTGCCACATACATCAGGGCGGCCCGGCTCTCCCGGTAGGGGGAGATCAGCCGGTACAGGTCCCCGAACCAGACCAGGTCATGGATATGCGCGTAGGTCTGAACCGCCGCCTGCACGAACCGGATATCCTTCTCCGGCATACGGTCAAACTGCATATCAAAACCCAGCTTGCCAGCCATGGCCACATCCAGCTTAAACTTTAGGGAATAATCTCCCGATCCCGTCACATGGTTGCAGGTGGCTACGGCGGGAAAGAAATACGAATAGCCCCACTGGATATAGATGCGGTCCATGGGGTTGGTGTTGTCGCTGGGCCAGTATTCGGTGAAATAGGGAAGCGCGCCATAATCGACGCGGCCGCCGCCTCCCGAACACAACATGACGGGCAGGTGCGGATACTTGCTGCGCATACGCTCAAAAACGCGGTACAGACCCTGTACATAGGCGATATAGATGTGCGACTGCTGCCGGCCCAGGTAGGGCGAATAGGCATTGGTGAACATCCGGTTGCAATCCCATTTGATGTAGGCGATGCCGGGGTAAGCCGTCATCAGGCTGTCGAGGACCCCGAAGACGAAGTCTTGTACCGCCGGGTTGGTCAGGTCCAGCACCAGCTGATGGCGATAATAATGTTCGGGGCGGTTGGGCAGGCGGATGATCCATTCCGGATGGCGCTGATACAGGTCGCTCTGCGGATTCACCATCTCGGGTTCAATCCAGATGCCGAAGCGCAGCTGACGCTTTTGGGCCTCCGTGACCAGATAGCCGATGCCGTGGGGTAATTTTTTCCGGTTGGCCTGCCAGTCACCCAGGCCCGCCCGGTCGTTGTTGCGCGGGTGGTCGTTGCCGAACCACCCGTCGTCGAGCAGAAACAGGTCCACACCGATCTTCCGGGCATTGTCAAACAGGTCCTCGTTAAAGTCGAAATAGGTAGCCTCCCAGTTGTTCAGCAGCGTCATCCGGGGCTTGTCGCCGTCGAGCAGCCCGTACCGTCTCGCCCAGCGATGCAGATTGCGGGAAGCCTGCCCCGTCCCCTGGCCGCTGAACGTAAACAGGAATGCTGGCGTGGTGAAGGTGCTGTCGGCACGGAGCGTGTAGGCTGATGCGTAGGGATTCATGCCCGGCAGCATCCGCAGCAGGTGGCTGTTGTCGACCTCGAAGAGGAGCTGGAAATTACCGGTCCAGGCCAGCGTGCCTGCCACGACATCGCCGGCATTCTCCCGGGTCGGGCCGCCGCTGGACAGCAGGAAGCTGGGGTTGGCATACATGTCTGCACGGCTGCCCAGCTTGGAGTCGATGATCTTGATGCCGGTTGTTAGCCGGCTTTCCTGCATCTGCATCTCCTTGGCCCAGTCGCCGTGGAACTGGGTCAGCCAGTAGGCGCCCCCGTCGAGGTACAGGTTGGCGGACGCAAAATCATGGAGCACCACCGGCGCCGCCTCCCCGTGGCGGATGCTGGTCCACTGCCGGATCACATCCTCTTCGGCATAGGCCTCGTAATACAGGGAGACCTCGAAAGGATATTGGGGATCCCTGAGCCGTATCACCGTACGCGTGATCCCCGGGGCCGGATGCGTCACCTGGTGGTCCTGGTACTCCAGGGCCAGGGACGGATTGCCATCCGCATGGGTGACCCGTACAGCGGCGCTGAACAGGTTGTCCGTGCCATAGGTGCTGTAGGCTGCCCAGGCTTTCCCGGGCAGGGCCCGGTAAGCGGCTTCGTCCGGCAAGGCCTTGCCCAGGTAGATCTGCCGCAGCTGCTTGTCATGTACCCGCAGCACCAGGGCTGTATGACGGGTGCTGACCACGATGGTCGGCGCAGCCTGTCCAGCAGCCACAAGGGGGAAAAAGGGAATCAACAACCACAGCAGCGGCCGGAAGAGGACCCATACCGATTTATCCATGTCCTTATGCGTTTCTGGCCGTTAAAGTATGGATTTTTCCAGGATTTATTTTAGCGGCCGCCGCCTCCGAACCCTGCTGCAGGGCTTTCCCTCAGGGCTTGCACTGCTGCATGGACTGCCCCGCCGGATAACTGAAAGCGTTGGGCAGCCACCACCGGGCCTTGTATATTTTGGCCCCCGGGTCAGCATAGACCGTATCCCCCTGGCTGTCCAACACCGTCTCCGCCCACCAGCTGGTGGTGGGTTTCAGGATGATGGTGGGCCAGCCGCTCGGCCCGGAAGAAACACTTTTGATGTTTTCGTGTACAAGAAACCCCGCAGGGCTGACGGCGAAGGTCTTCATGTCAATCCGGTAGACGCCCTCCGGGTTGGTGAGCCACAGGATATCCTTCCCATAATCGGGAAAGAGGTCGTGCGCTTCCCGGCCGGGCAGGGCTACCGAGTCCACGATCACCAGATCGGGCTGCGCACAGTTGAAATTGTACCGCAGCTTGTACAGCTGGTCCTCACCCGCCGACCACAGCACCTGCCGCTTGTGGTCCCATACCACATTATGGGCAAAAGGCAAGGGGATCACCCGGCTGTACACATCTCCCGGCGCCGCCGACGTATCGACATGAAAGACGACGAGCCGGTTGTCGTTGCTGGAAGCGGTGACGATGTTGCCGTCCGGCAGCAGCTCCGACGAATGCGGATTGCGACCGACATGGGCATAGAACACCGCCTTTTTATCGGCCACCCGCACCAGCGCCACGCCTCCCCCAGAGGCATTGATCAGCATATACCGGTTGCCATACACGGGCTTTGCATCGTCGGGATTGGTAAACCAGGCATAATGGGCCGCATCCATCCCGGACTGGTAAGCCTGCCAGGACCAGAGCACCGCTCCGCCCCGTCCGGCGTCGGCGATCATGACGGCATGCCGGGACTGTTCGGCCACGACCAGGCAGCGCTCGCATCCGGCCAGCGTAGCCGTATCTCCGGCCGGCCCGCCGGAAGGGGGTGGGACCCGGCCGCCCTGCTTCTGGCATTGCGACAGGGAGAGCAGCGGCAAGCAACAAAGCAACCAGGCCCACCGGTACCGGCCCCGCTTGAGGAGACCGGCCGGCAGGCCCTGGCGCTGACATCGGCGGATGTGCATCAATAATTCGGATTTTGTTCGAGTTCGGGATCCAGGTCCAGTTCCGTTTGCGGAATGGGCCACCAGTAATCCCTGGCCGCGTCAAATTTACGCGTTTCTATGGCGGTATTGTCCCAGGCGTAAATGGTGGCGTTCATGACCTGCTCGGCTGTCTTCCAGCGCCGGATGTCATTGTAATAATATCCCTCACCGGCGAACTCCACACGGCGCTCATGGCGAATGGCCTCCCGCATCTGGTCCTTGGACAGGCCGGGGGCCAGCAACGGCATGCCGGCCCGGCTGCGCACGGAATCCACGGCGCCATATACAGACTCGTCCGGACCCGAAACCTCATTTTTGGCCTCCGCATACATCAGCAGGATGTCGGCATACCGCAGCACGATGTAATTGGTATACGACTGTCCGGCCTTCAGGTCGGCCAGGTCCTTGGGCGGCTTGGCATCGGTATAAATGCTGTATTTCTCCAATCCATAGCCGGTCAAGGCGAAACGGCTCGGCGTGACGGTTTCTCCCATGTAGGTGTCGCCCGGATATACGATGGTGGCATACAGGCGGGGATCCCTGTCCTTGTAAGGATGGTTGGGATCGTAACCTGATGCATTGTCGGTGATAGGCAGGCCGTTCTTCATTTCGTAGGCTTCCGCCAGGCCCAGCAGCGGGGCGTTGGAGTTGTACTGCCTGTCGATCAGGTCAAAGGAATTGCCCTGAAGCGGGTAAATGAACTGTACGTCAAAGATCACCTCTTTGTTGTTCTCGTTCTCCGGCAGGAACAGGGCCCGGTAATCGGGATACAAGCCGTAGCCTGCAGAAGGCGCGAGGTCGATCACGGCCTGCAGGGCATCGAGCGCCTGCTGCCAGCGGCCGGCATCATGCTGCTCATTGAACAGCGGGCTGGCTTCAAACAGGAGCACTTTGGCCTTGAGGGCCAGGGCGGCCCCCTGGGTGGCACGGCCCAGGTCGCTGGAACCGTATTTCAGCGGAAGCACCTGGGCTGCACTGTCCAGGTCTTTGAGCACCTGCTGTACGATCTCCTCTCTGGGGGCCCGGGGCAGCAGGGTCTGCGTGGCCGCATCCGGGGGGTCCAGGATCAGGGGAGCATCCCCCCAGTAAGTCGCCAGCGTGAAATAATACAACGCGCGGAGGAAATGCGCCTCGCCTTTCATGCGGGCTTTAAGATCCTCGTCCATATCAACCCTGTCAACATTCGCCAGGAAGGTGTTGCAGCGGCCAATGCCGGCATAACAGGCGCCCCAGCGTGCCGGGATGATGCCTCCGCTCGTGGGCGTCTGCAGCCCTTCGGCAATGGCGTTCCAGCCACTGGTGTTGTTGTAGTTATAGGCATTGGGGGTGACGGTCTCCTCGAACAAGGCCGTGGCGTCCCCGCCATACATGCCGCTGCCGGCCAAGACCTCATAGGCCGCCGTAAGGGCCGCAGTCGCGGCTTCGGGGGAACTCCAGAAAGTATTCTCCACATACCGGTCCTTGGGCTTGACGTCCAGCAGGCTCGTATTGCAGCTGCTGGCGGCCAGGGCTCCTGCGATAAGGATCAGAAATATTTTTTTCATGGTCATCGATTTATACGCGTGTTTAAGAATATGCCGGCGGTATCCGGCTTCCGATGCATTCTCCGGGGGCCTCAGAAGGTGACGTTCACTCCTCCGCTCAGGGTCTTCAGCATCGGGTAATGGTACAGGCTGCTGGCATTGTAGATGGCCTCGGGATCATACTCCTTGTAATGGGCGAAGGTCAGCCAGTTCTGGGCGTTCACGAAAACGCTGGCCTTCTTGATCCGCACCACGTCCAGCCAGGCCTGGGGCAGCGCATAACTCAGCTGTATGCTCTTCAGGCGCAGGTAAGCGCCGTTCTTCAGCCAGAACGTGGAAGGCTGGAAGTTTTCCTTGCTTCCGTAATTGCTCTCCGTGATGATGGGCAGCTTGGCGTCCTTGCGGTCTTCCCGCCAGGAGTCCGTGGCCCATTCCCAGGTGGCGCCGGCCCCGTTGTTGAAGGGGAAAGCATAGTTGGCCGTGGGATACAGCTTGATCCCGGCCACACCCTGGAAGAACGCATCCAGGCTGATGCCTTTATAGGCCAGGTTCAGCCCGAAGCCGTACGTATACTTCGGAATGACCGACGAAATATCCAGGGGTATCCGGTCGTCGCCATCGATCTTGTTGTCGCCGTTCACATCCCGGTACTTGATATATCCGGCCTTCGTGTCGGGGCTCTGGTAGGGACTCTTGGCCACCTCTTCATCAGACTGGAAGATGCCTATGGCGTCCAGGAGGTAAAAGGCGTCGATGGGCCGTCCTTCTTCGGTGATCGTGGACAGGTTGGTGTTGAAGTTGTACAGGATCTGTCCGTCCAGATCAACCACCTTGTTCTTGTTGTAGGAAACATTGCCGTATACATTGTAATCCAGGCCGCCGACGTTGTCCCTGTACTGCAACGTCAGCTCGATGCCGTCGTTGTCCATGGCGCCGACATTGCGCTGAGGCCCGGTCAGGTTCCCCACGTGGGCCGGCAGGTTCACGGGGCGCAGGATGCCGGTGGTGCGCTTCTTGTAGACGTCCGCCGTAAAGCTGATCCGGTCCTTCCAGAGGTTGAGGTCCACGCCGATGTTGTAGGTGGTGGTGCTTTCCCAGGAAATGTCGGCATCGGCATCGGCTGTGGCTGCTGCCCCCGAAGCCAGGACACCGCCGGGGCCGCCGAAGCTGTAGTCATGCCCCAGGGTGATGATGCTCATGTAGCTGTACAGCGGTACGGCCTGGTTGCCCAGCTTGCCCACGGAAGCCCGCAACTTGAGCAGGTCGATCAGATCACTCTGGAAGAAGTCTTCCTTGTCGATGCGCCAGCCGGCGGAGAGGCCGGGGTAAAAGCCCCAGCGGTGTCCGGGACCAAAGCGGGCCGATCCGTCAAAGCGGAAAATACCTTCCAGCAAGTACTTGCCTTTGTAATCGTAGTTCAAGCGTCCGAAATACGACTCCAGCACATCCCGGGTGGAATTTCCCTTGATGCTGTTGAATACCGTTCCGGCATTCAGCGCGTGCAGGGTGGCGTCCAGGTATCCCGTCATCTGGGCATAGAAACCCCGGGTATCGTAATTGTCGTAGCTGGCGCCGACCATGACATGCAGGTTATGCGCGTCGGCAAACTGATGCTGCCAGTCCAGGGTATTGTAGAAATGGATATTCAGGTTGTCCCAGTCCTCGCTGGATGACCTCGGAGCGGTGGTCGGACTGTTCCAGTTGTACATGGTACCCGTCTTGGCCTGCTCCTTCACCATTTGGGGGATGAAGATCTCTTCATAGCCGTCGTACTTGTCTATGCCGAACTTGATATGATAATTGATGCCCCAGGGCAGCTTGTAGTTGGCAAACAGCGAGCTCACAAACCGCTGCACGTATTTCTTGTCGCTGCCCTCGAAGGCGATCATCCGGGGTTGCTCCCAGTTGTTGCGCCCGGGCACCCGCAGCCAGGTGTACCCATAGTTGCCGTTGGCCAGGGTATCGTTCTCCACCGGCAGGGCGCGCATCAGGTAGTTCCAAAAGCTGCCATTGGTATAAGACGGCTCCGTATAGTAGCGGTAATACCCGTCGAGGGTCATGCCGATCTCCAGCTTTTTGTTCACCTGCAGGCTGGTGTTCAGCCCGATGGAATATTTCTGCTCGTGGTTGCCGGGGCCGAAAATGATCCCGTCCCGGTCCAGGAAACCCAGGGACAGCCGGTATTTGAACTGCTCCTTGCTGCCCGAGAAACTCAGGTCATGCTTCTGTATCTGCCCGTTCTCCAGGGCGATATCGAACCAGTTGTTCGCCGGATAGGTGAAGGGGTCGGTCTTCATCCCTTCCCGGTATTCCTCGATCTCCTCGTCCGTGAATATGGGCTTGGCCTTGCCTTCGTTCTTGGCCGCCTGGTTCATCAGGTCCATATATACGAGCGGGTCCCAGATGGCATCAGGCAGGTATGTATGCTGCTGGATGCCGTAGTAGTATGAATAATCCACCCGGGAGTTGCCCTTGCCTTCTTTGGTCGTGATCAGGATGACGCCGTTGGCCGCGCGGGAGCCGTATATGGCTGCAGAGGCATC
>CBINPH010000146.1:0-7914 GCA_966252445.1 uncultured Chitinophagaceae bacterium
CTCGTGTTGAGGCGCTCCAGCTCCTTGTCGAAGAGCAGGTGGAGTTGTTCTTGCATGTGATTCATCATCATCAAAAGTAGGACGGATATGTAATTTTATGAAAGAACATAAAGGCACTAAATTTTTTGGTATTGCGGTTGACTGAACAAAGTGCTTACCATTTGGTAAGGCTTTATAGGCATAACTATATAATTCAGAAGTAAAAACATAACCATTGTTCGGTCTATGTATTTGCCATAAGATAAAACCAGTGCAAATACAATGCATGTCCGTATCGGAATTTTAGATATGACGGCCATGGGCTATTCGGGAATTGTAATTTATTTTTTCTGTTATCTTTTGCGGGGAAAATCATTGTATTTTTACTAAAAAAATTGGCATAATAGATAATCGACCTGTTCCAAAATGTACATCCCATAACAAAGCGATTGAGCCCTTCCGGGAGATGACCGCCTATGAGGCGCATTTGTTAATTAGTCAAGTACCCTTCATCCGATATAAGCGTCAGCGTATACAAGGCAACAGCCTGTTATTCCCGGAGCGTAATAACACCATGTCGGCATTAACGGAAGCAACGATAATTGTTGAAGCAAATGATACGTCCGGCACATTATTTCAGGCACGAGCTGCATTACATCAATATAGGCAATTGTTCATTTTAGACAGTTGCTTCAATAATAAAGCGATCACTTGGCCAGAACGATTTGCCGAAGAGGGGGCTATCCGTGTGAAAAAACAGGAGGATATTTTGGAACCTTTGTCCCCATCGAAGATCACCAACGTGTAGACTGAAAGAGATCGATGAACTACTGATTCGCGATCATTATTATCTCCGAGAGGAAGATGAACAAAAGCAGACCAAGAATATGACGATCGAATTTTACCATTACATGATCGGTGGACTTAAGGTATACGTGGATATAAAGGAGTTAATCGCGATGCTGCCACCACCGCCCAAGGGCAAAGGGAAGGTGTCAGCGGCGACTATACCCTGCTGACGGGCAAACAGGCCCATACCTTCGACGCCTTCGTGGAAGAGAACCGCCGCATTTTTGCCGCCGCCGGCTCCTGAAGCGGGCGGCCCTGGGGCATGTCCGGGCGCTGATTTCCCCGATTTTGCTATTTTTACCCGATGCAAACCAACATCGGCATCGGCACCCGTGTCCGCCACCCCAAGTTCGGGGAAGGCGTTATATACCGGCAGGACCTGGCGTTCTACCACATCATGTTCCCCGAAAAGGGCAGCGTCGAGCTGTCGAAGAACTATGACCAGCTGGAGCTGGTGGAAGCCGTCAACCAGGATGAGCCGTATATCACCCGCGAATATCTGGAGCTGGTCGTGCGCGAGGCCGTCGAGACCTACGCCGACATCAGCATGCCCGTGGCCCTGGGCAACCGCTGGCAGAAGGGGATGATGCTGCTGCAGCCTTCCGACGACAGCCTCCGTCCCAAAGAAATACCCCTGGAAGCTTTCTTCCACAAGATCGTGATGCTGCGGGACCGCCTGAGGGTGCTGGAGCAGAAGATCAACAGCCACAAGGGCCTCAGCGACGAGGAGAAAGTGGACCTGCAGCAGTACATCACGCGCTGCTACGGCTCGCTGACCACCTTTAATGTGCTGTTCCGCGACAAGACGGACTGGTTCGTTGGAGACGGGGAAAAATAAGGGAAGCCGTTCAGGCATCCTGCCAGCGGTCGCTTTCCCGGATCAGGCCGATCAGCTCGTCGACGGCCGTCTCTGAAGGAATATTGCGCTTCACCACCTCCTTGCCCCGGTACAGGGTGATCTTCCCCGGGCCGCTGCCCACATACCCGAAGTCGGCGTCGGCCATCTCTCCGGGGCCATTCACGATGCATCCCATGATGGCGATCTTCACCCCCTTGAGGTGATGGGTCCTGGCCCGGATCTTCGCCGTCGTTTCCTGGAGGTCGAACAGGGTGCGCCCGCAGGAAGGGCAGGAGATATACTCCGTCCGCGAGATGCGGGTGCGGGTGGCCTGCAGGATGGAGAAGGCCGTGTTGTTGAGGAACTGGTGGTGGTCGCGCAGGGGCATGTAGGTGCGCCCGGCTACCCGCAGGTTATGGGTCAGCTCGGGGTGGTTGCGTATCCACAGGCCGTCGCCCATGCCTTCCAGCAGCAGGGCACCCGCCTCGGCCGAGAAATGGATCAGCTGCTCGTCGATGCTGGCATGCCGGCTTTCTACGCCAAGGATCACCGGAAAGCGGGCCCCCAGGGCCAGCAGCTCGTTGAGCGCACGGCGCACCGAAGGCATGGCATGGCGGTTCGAGGACTGCAGGCAGAGCACCAGGGTAGGGTCGGCAGCCTCGGCCAGGGCTTTCCACCAGGCCATGTCCACATCCTGCACATCCACCGACAGGACATTCATGGTCGGGGAACGGGGGTAGCGCCTGGCGCTCCAGTCCGGGAGGTTGAACACGGGGTAATAGAGGTCCTTGTCGGGGGCGTATTCGTAGGCCTGGGCATCGCAGAGCAGGCGCAGGGTGCCGGGGACGGGGAAATCCAGGTAGCGGCTGCCGCAATAGAGATAATCGGCGGCGGCGTCGGCGATATGCCATTTGTCGTTGGCGACGTCATAGGTATAGCCCACGCTGCCCAGGTCGCCGGGCTGCAGGGCCTGCTCCCCGAAGTCGGCCACCACCACCGGCGGGTGCGCGGACCCGATAGTCAGCAGGCCCGCCGTCTCGCGACGCCGGTAGCCAAAAGGATCGTAGGCCAGCCGCGTGATGGGCGGTATGGGGGCATGGCGCTCACGGCCCTGGTAGCGGGCCACGAGGTCCCGGCACACGGGGAGCTCATACTCCGGCTCCTCGGTGAGGGAGACCCGGATGGTGTCGCCGATGCCGTCCTCCATGAGGGCGCCGATGCCGACGGCGGACTTGATGCGCCCGTCCTCGCCGTCGCCCGCCTCGGTGACGCCGAGGTGCAGGGGATAGCATTCCCCGAACTCCTCGTCCATGGTCTTCAGCAGGAGGCGGTAGGCCTGCACCATCACCAGGGGATTGCTGGCCTTCATGGACAGCACGATCTGGTGATAGTCTTCCGCCCGGGCGATGCGCAGGAACTCCATGGCGCTTTCCACCATGCCCATGGGCGTGTCGCCGTAGCGGCTCATGATGCGGTCGCTGAGGGAGCCGTGGTTGGTGCCTATGCGCATGGCCGTACCGTATGCCTTGCAGATCTTTACCAGGGGTGTGAAGCGTTCCCGTATCCTGTCGATCTCCTCGGCATACAGGGCGTCGGTGTACTCGATATAGGCGAACTTTTTCTTGTCGATGTAATTGCCGGGGTTGACGCGGACTTTTTCGACGATGCGGGCGGCGATCTCCGCGGCATTGGGCGTAAAGTGGATGTCCGCCACCAGGGGCGTGCGATAGCCCTGGCGCCGCAGCTCGTCCTTGATGGCCTGCAGGTTCTCCGCTTCTTTTTTACTGGGGGCAGTGATGCGCACCAGCTCGGCTCCCGCTTCTATGCAGCGGATGCTCTGGGCCACCGTGGCGGCCGTGTCCATCGTGTCGGTGGTGGTCATCGTCTGTATGCGCACGGGGTGGCCTCCCCCCAGGGGCAGGTCGCCCACCATCACCTCCCGGGTGGGAAGGCGCCGGTAGCGGGTCAGGGATGCGGCATAACTCTCCATAGTGCTTGGTGCGGCATCGCGGGACGGGGCCCTGCGATGTCACAAAGGTAGCCAAAAAGGCCTTGGCAGGGTCGCCGCCCTCCGGCCGGCGACGCCAAAGAAAATATTGTCATGTTCGGGCAATTGGAATATCTTTAGAGAACAGATCGCACCCAAGGGCGTGACACCGCGCTTCCCTATTTCGCCCTTTTTCCTGCCTGAAGGCCCTCATTTCACGAGATCGTTAACCAAAACCCATCTCATCATGAAAGATTTCCTTCTGCTGAAACTGGCGTGCCTGCTCCCCGCCGCTGCGGCTGCCCAGAACTGCGGCGGCTATTATTATCTCAAGCAAAACGGGGAGGTGCAGGTCACCGCCTATGACCGGAAGGCGCAGGCGGGGTCGGTGATCACCTACACCGTCTCCGGCGTGGAGCAGACGCCCAAGGGGCTGCAGGCCAAGCTGCACTCCAGCGTCCGCGACCCGCAGGGTCGCGAGGAAGCGGCCGCCGAGGGCGTCATCCGCTGCGAGGGCGGCCGCCTGCTGGTCGACATGCAGACCTTCCTGCCCGCCGGCTCCCTGGATCAGTTCAGGGATATGGACATCAAGACCGAGCCCTCCTACCTGGTCTATCCCGACAGCATGCATTCCGGGCAGCAGCTCCCCGACGGGCGCTTTCACATGGACGTGTCCCGCAACGGCAGCAAATACGCCGAGGTGGACTACGAAATCACCGGGCGGCGGGTGGAAGGCCAGGAGAGCGTCACCACCCCGGCCGGCACCTGGGAGTGCTTTCGCATCAGCTATGAGGCCATGATGCGCATAAAGATCGGCATAGGCATCCCTGTCCGCTTCCGCGTGACGGAGTGGTACGCCCCCGGCTTCGGTCCCGTCAAGGCCGTGCAATTCGACAAGAAAGGCAAGACCATGGGCCGCTCGGAGCTCACCGCCGTGCGGACCTGAGGCCAGGCTCCGCGATTTCTCCTTACCTTGCCCCGGCATGGACGCACCGGGGATGCACGAAGCGCGCCTGCTGTTGCGGCGCTATTGGGGCCACCAGGCCTTCAGGCCCCTGCAGGAGGAGGTCATCGCCTCCGTGCTGCAGGGCCTGGACACCCTCGCGCTGATGCCCACGGGCGGCGGCAAGTCGCTGTGTTTCCAGGTGCCGGCCCTCTGCCGGGACGGACTTACCCTGGTGGTGAGCCCCCTCATCGCCCTGATGAAGGATCAGCTGCGGCAGCTCAAGGCCCTGGGCATCCCCGCGCTGGCCCTGCATGCCGGCATGCGGGGGGATGAGCTCGACAAAACCCTCCGCAACGCCCGCTATGGCAACTTCAAGCTGCTGTATCTCTCCCCCGAACGCCTGCATACCGCGCTGTTCCGCGATTACCTGGAACTGCTGCCCATACGGCTGCTCGTCGTCGACGAGGCACATTGCATCTCCGAATGGGGTCATGACTTCCGGCCGGCCTACCGCCGCATCGGGGAGCTGAGGCCCCTGCTGCCGGGGGTGCCCGTGCTGGCACTCACCGCCACTGCCACCCGGCAGGTGGCCCGCGATATCCAGGAGCAGCTGGGCTTCCCCGCGCCCCATCTGCTGAGCACCGGCTTCGCCAGGCCCAACCTCTCCTATGCGGCATTCGGGGAAAACCGGAAAGCCGCCCGCACCCTGGAGATCCTCCGTGCCGTGCCGGGCAGCGCCCTGGTCTTCTGCCGCAGCCGGCGCCGTACGGAGACGCTGGCCGCCTACCTGCGCGGGCAGGGCCTCAGCGCCGCCCACTACCATGCGGGCCTGGGGGCGGAGGCCCGCGCTGCCCGCCAGGAGGACTGGACCGCCGGCCGCATACCGGTGATGGTCTGCACCAGCGCCTTCGGCATGGGCATCAACAAGGCCGATGTGCGCTGCGTGGTGCATTACGACATGCCGGACAGCCCGGAGGCTTATTTTCAGGAGGCGGGCCGCGCCGGCCGTGACGGACGCAAGGCCTATGCCGTGCTGCTCTGGAACGAGCGGGACCTGGAGGCCCTGGACGCCGCCGCGGCCCAGCGCTTCCCCCCGCCGGCGACGCTGAAAAAAATATACCGCGGCATCGTCAGTTACCTCAACCTCCCCGCCGGCAGCGCCGAAGGGGAGAGCTTCGACTTCGACCCCGTGGAGTTCGCCAGCCGCTTTCGGTTCTCTCCCGTCCTGGTGGGTCACGCCCTGCGCCTGCTGGAGCAGGAAGGGCTGCTGGCCTACAGCGAACAACTGCGACCGCCGGCCCGTCTCTCGGTGCCGGCAGGGCGTTCAGCCCTCCTGCAGTTTGCCGCTGATTTCCCGGAACTGGCCCCCATGGTGCAGTACCTGCTGCGCCGTCTGGAAGGGGTGCTGGGCGGGGAGGTGGCCGTGCGCCCCGCGGCGGTGGCCCGCGCCCTGAAATGCCGCGAAGCGGATGTGCTGGCCCAGTGGACGCGGCTGCAGCGCTTCGGGATGATCGGGTACCGCCCCGCCGGCACCGGGCCGCAGCTGCTGTTCCTGCAGGAAAGGGTGGTGGTAGATGACCTGAGGATAGACGCCGGCCGCATAGACCAGCGGCGGCAGGCTTATGAGACGCGGCTGCGCGCCATGGAAGCCTATGCCCGCGGCGACGGCTGCCGCAGCGCCGCGCTGCTGCGCTATTTCGGAGAAAGCCCTGCGGCGCCCTGTGGCATCTGCGACGCCTGCCTGGCGCGGCGCCGCGCGGGCACCCTGCAACAAGGACTCACCAAACAACCATAGCTCATGCGCAAGTGGATGAAAATACTGCTTACCCTGATCATCGTGCTGGCCGCCATCCAGCTGGTGCGGCCGGCGAAGAACTACAGCGAACAGGAATCTCCCGACGACATCGCCACCCGGTACGAGGTACCCATGAGCATACTCATGGTGTTCAACGACGCCTGCTACAACTGCCACTCGAACTACACCACCTATCCCTGGTACAACCAGGTGCAGCCGGTAGGCTGGTGGATGGCCCGCCATATCCGCCGCGCCCGGCGTCACCTCAACTTCTCCACCTTTGCCCAGTATTCCCCCCGGGAGGCAGCCAAGAAATTCAAAGAGATCCATGAGGTGATGGAGGACAAGAGCATGCCCATACGCTCGTACCTGTGGATGCATTCCGAAGCCCGCCTCAGCGACGAGCAATACAAGAAAGTAGCCGACTGGGCCCTGAAGATGCAGCAGCGCCTGGAGGCCTCTGCCGATTCGGTCCGCTGAGGGACGCTATCCTTCCGTGACGGTCTCCAGCGCCTCCCGCACCAGCTCAGGCTCGTAGCCTTTGGCCAGGAGGTAGCCCGCCGTCTTGTGGCGGCGTCGCGGCGGTGCCTCCGCGCGCAGGGCCTGGTATTTGTCCCGCGCCAGTTTCTCCAGCGTGCGGCGGTAGTCCTCTTCGCTGATCTCTTCCATGGCGCGGTCCAGGCAGTAGGGAGAGATCTCCTTGGCCTTCAGGGCATGGAGGATGCGGCGCCGGCCCCAGTGCTTCATGCGGAACTTGCCGCCCGCGAAGGCGCGGGCATAACGTTCTTCGTTGAGATAGCCTTCGGTGATGAGCGCCGCGGTGATCTCCCCGGCGGGGGCGCCGCGCAGGCCCAGGTCGCGGAGCTTCCTCCTCACCTCGGCGTGGCAGCGCTCCTGGTAGGCGCAGTAGTGCCTCAGCTGCTGCAGTATGGCTTGCTCGGATTCGGTCATGGCTCCGGCTTGCTTAGTCCGCCTCCGGCTTGACGATGCGCAGACGGGCGTAGTTCAGCATGATCTTCTTTTCTCCTGCCTTCCGGAAGGCGATGGTGGCGATGCGGTTCTTGGGGTTGCCCTCCAGGCGCAGGATCGTTCCGAAGCCGAACTTCATATGTTCGACCTCCATGCCGGAGCTCATGGCCTCGGGGTCGTCGGCCCTGAACCCCGGCGTAGGCACATGCTCGGGCACCTGGGCGGCCCTGGGTGGCTCGGGGCGCCTGGCGGCGGGCCCTGTCCAGGTGCTGCGCGGCCTTCCTTCCGCCGCCGGGCCGCCGGCATGGCTGCGGTCCAACTGCTCTTCGGGCAGCTCAGCGAGAAAGCGGCTGGGGTCGTTCATCACCAGGTTGCCAAAGCGGTAGCGGCTGTTGGCGTAGCTGATCCACAGCCGAGCCTTGGCCCGGGTGATCGCCACGTAAAACAGGCGGCGCTCCTCCTCCAGCTGCTCCCGGCTGTTCATGGCCATGGCGTTGGGGAACAGCCCTTCTTCCATGCCGCACAAGAAAACGAGCGGGAACTCCAGTCCC
>CBINPH010000147.1:0-7880 GCA_966252445.1 uncultured Chitinophagaceae bacterium
GGAGCTGGTGGTCAACGACAAGGCATGGCGCATCACGCCGGATAACGAGATCACCCTGCAAAAGAATGCCGTCACGATATACAACTTCAACATTGCCCACAACGAACAGCGCATACTCCTCACCTCCGCAGAGCCCAACGACAGCACGCCCTCTTTCCTCATTAAGCTCCAGGATCTCAACATTGCCGACTTTTCCCAGTTTTTAACCACGGACACGCGCATGGAGGGCATCGCCAACGGACAGATCAGGGTCGACGATCCCATGGGCCGGCTGCGGGCCAACGGTACGATGACCGCTACCCAGCTGAGGATCAACAATGATTCCCTGGGCACGGTCCAGGCCGCGGGGAGTTATGACCATACGCTGTCCGAGGTCAACTGGAAGCTTTTCAAGAACGACAACCCGTCGGAAAATTTTTCTATGCAGGGCGTTGTTGGCCTGAGCAAGAAAAACAACCGCCTGCAGGGTGACTTTACCCTGAACCATACCGATATCTCACTGTTGGGCACCATGGCGGGTGACTTCATCTCCGAATTTAAGGGATACGCCACAGGAAAGGTAACCCTGGGAGGCACGACCAGCGCCCCCGATATCCAGGGAGCCGTCAGGCTGGACAGTGTGGGGGTCAAGGTGAATTATCTGGGCACCTATTACACCCTCTCCAATGAAACGGTCCAGTTCCGCAACGACAGCATAGACATCGGCAGCATGACGCTGCACGACAAATTGGGCGGTCAGGCCGTGGTCCGCGGCACCATCGCCCATCATCACTTCAATGACCTGCGGTTCAACCTGTCGCTGACAGCATCCAATTTCGAGTTCATGCACACGACGGCTGAAGACAACCCCCTCTATTACGGCAATGTCTCCGCCTCCGGGCGGGTGGACCTGACCGGGCCGCTCCGGGACATGCAAATGATCGTGAACGCCACCCCCCAGAAAGGCACTCATCTCTACCTCCCCTTGTCGGACGCCAAAGACATCGGCAAGCACGATTTCGTCGTGTTCAAACAATACGGTACAGAGATGGTCCCCGAGCGTTCCGCCAACGACAAGGCGAACCTCAACATCCGGCTGAATGCCACCATGACGCCCCAGGCGCGGATCGACGTCATTGTGGACGCCAGCACCGGCGACCGCATCAGCGCAACCGGCAACGGCGGCCTGCAGATGAACATAGACCTCAATGGGGATTTCCGCATGTACGGCAACTATGCCATTGAAAACGGCAGTTATTCGTTTTCCTTCAAGGGCCTGTTCCCCCGCAACTTCCAGATCAACAACGGCAGCTCCATATCCTGGAACGGGGACCCGGCGGCGGCCAACGTCAATATTGCAGCCATCTATACCGTTCCCGGTGGCGCCAACCTCTATGACCTCATCGCAGGCGAAGCAGAATCCTCGACCATACCCCTGACGGAGGAAGACCAAAAACTGATCCGCCAGCGCGAAAAAGTGGATGTATATCTTTTTCTCAAAGGCTCCCTGACCCATCCTGACATCACCTACGATATCCGCCTTCCAGAAGCCGGCATCAATGCCGGCAGCTACGCCATGTCGAAGTTGCAGCAGATCAAGCAAAGTCCCAATGATCTGCTGACGCAGGTGACCGGCTTGCTCGCTTTCGGCCAGTTCATCCCCCCATCCAGCAGCAACGGCAATCCGGGCCTCTTGCGCTCCGGCGGCCTGAGCGGTGCCGGACAATGGGTCTCCTCCCAGATGACCGGGGTATTGAACAACCTTTTCGGGAGCGCCTTCCGCTCGCTGGGCCTCAATTTCAACATGAACTACAACGCCTATTCCGCCCTGGGGGACTATGGGTCCATACAGCGCAACGACGTGCAGTTCAACCTGAGCAAGAGCATGTTCAACAACCGGGTGCATATAGAGGTAGGGCCCTCTATCGACTGGGGACGCGCCAACTCGCCGGGTGCTCCCGGAGGCAACAGTTATTTTGCCGGAGACTTCCGCTTTGAGTATATGATCACGCCTGACGGCCGCATCCGGTTCATCGCCTTCAGCCGAAGCAACTATGATGTGCTGATCAACCAGAACCTGACCCGGGGCGGGGTGGGAATATCCTACAGCCGTGAATTCGACCGCCTTCACGAATTCTTCATCACCCGCAAGGAACGCCGGCAACGCGATTCCCTGCGGGCGGAGCGCATTCGCCGTTATATGGAGGAGATCGAAAGCGACTCCCTGCTCGTTCCGGTGCCGGCGACCCTGCCCAAAGATTCCCTGGAGAAAAGAGAAGAGGAACCCGGCGACCGCCATCCGGGGAACGGCGGGGACGGCAGTGCGTAGTTCACGCCCGCTGTATATCGGGCAACTCGATCACTTCAAGCGCCTCCACCCTGCCCTGCTGCAACACGAAGCGTACAATGGTTTTGGTCTTATGCCATCCCTGCCGTCCGCAGGCACCCGGGTTGATATGGAGCAGACCCAGTTGCCTGTCCGGCATGATCTTCAAAATATGGGAATGGCCGCAGATGAAGAGGCCCGGAGGTTTTTCCAGTAAAGCCGGCCTGACGGCCGCCGCATAATGGCCCGGATATCCGCCAATATGCGTTATCCAGGTATCCATGTCCTCGCAAATAAAGCGCTGGTTCTCGGGATAATGGCTGCGGAGGGTCCGGTCGTCCACATTGCCATGGACGGCACGCAGGGGTTTGAAGGCCTCCAGCGCTTCGGCGACCGCCATGCTTCCGATATCGCCGGCGTGCCAGATCTCATCCACATCGCGGAAATGCTTCTCGATCAGGGGATGCAGGTAACCGTGCGTATCTGACAAAAGACCGATGCGCCGCAAGAGCGTTATTTTATTTTAAACCACAGGGGAGACTTGTCGTCGAGTTCGCCGTTGTAGTTGATGCAAAGCTCTTCCCCTTTCCGGATATCGCGCAGGGTGACGATTTCCATGGTTTCCTTCTCAAAGTCCATTCCGTAGTCACAGTTCGGCGTATAGGAATGATTATACACGGAACAGTACCCCAGCGCAATACAGGTCTTGACTTTCCGCTCTCCCCAAAGAAAGATGTAATTGTGCAAATGTGTTTTATCCGCGAGCGCGGTATCCTTGGTTGACAGGACGATCACGGGCGATTCCTCGATCTTGGTGCCCGCCGGTATAAACTCCCGGGTAAAAACCCCTCTGCCTTTCCCTTTTACCTCGCGGACATATAAGCATGATTTAATGTTCATCCGGATACCTTTGGTTTTGTAAGGTGAACTGCAAAAGTAATACGCCTGCCCAGATATAAAAAGTCAAAAATGCGCAGCCTTCCGGGCCCGCCCCGGGTTTTCCGGGGACGGGGCACGGCAAAGACAGATTTTGCCATGGCTTATCTTTATCTTTGTCCGGCCGGCTGTCGGGGATCCGTCCGAAAAGAAGACGCCCTCCTTATATATCGTTGAGGCGGGGGCGTATGACCGGAACCGTTCCGGCATCAAAGTTCTCCGGCAAGCCGTGAACTTTCCGGACCGCAGGCACCAGACGGCGCCAGGCAGCCAATTCTCGAGTTAAAAAACGCCTATGACCGCTTCTTCTTTCTTGGCGACAGCCCTGCCCTGGAGTGCATCCGCTCAGGGCAAAGCTTCAGCGGCCCTCAAGACCGCCAGCGACGCCAAGGCTTCAACGGAAGTAAAAGACGACTCCGTCTGGGCGCTGGCCGTGACTCACCACAGCATCACGATCCAGGGCAAGCCGTTGCGGTACACGGCTACCACAGGGTACATGCCCATGAAAGATGCCAAGGGCACCGTGATCGCCCGCCTGTTTTTTATCGCCTATACCAAGGACGGGGTGGCTGATCTCCATCAACGGCCTGTGACCTTTGCCTTCAATGGCGGCCCCGGGTCGTCATCCATCTGGCTGCACATGGGGGCTGTGGGTCCGCGGCGTGTGGACCTCGACGACAAGGGGGTCGCCCCCGCCCCACCGTATCACCTGACGGACAATCCCAATACCTGGCTGGACCAGACGGACCTGGTGTTCATCGATCCCGTATCTAACGGCTACAGCCGGCCGGAAAAGGGCCAGGACGCCAACCAATTCCATGGGTACCAGAACGATCTGCGGTCCGTGGGCGATTTTATACGCCTGTACACCACCCGGTACAGCCGCTGGGCCTCCCCGAAATTCATCCTGGGAGAAAGCTATGGCACCACCCGCGCCGCAGGCTTGTCAGGATATCTCCAGGAACATTACGACATGTACCTCAACGGCATCGTCCTGGTGTCTTCCGTCCTGAACTTCGAGACCATCAGCTTTAACGAAGGCAACGACCAGCCGTATATCTTTTTCCTGCCTACCTACGCCGCCACGGCCTGGTATTACCACCGCCTGTCGCCGGAGCTGCAGGCCAAGCCCCTCACCGAGCTGGTCGCCGAGGCGACATCCTTTGCCCAGGGTGCATACGCGCAGGCCCTTTTCAAAGGCGCTTCCCTCAGCAGCACCGAAAGGGACCAGGTGATCGCGCGCCTGCACGCATTCACCAGCCTGCCGCCCGAATATCTTCAGCGCGCCCGGATGAGGGTGACCTCCTTCCAGTTCTTCAAGCAGCTGCTGCGGGACTCCAACCTGGTGGTCGGCCGTTACGACAGCCGCTTCTCGGGTGAAGCCGTAGACCCCCTGGACAACAACGCACAATACGATCCCAGCGATGCCAACATCAGCGGCGTCTTCGTCGGCACCTTCAACGACTATGTCCGCAACGAGCTGTCCTTCCAGATCGACATCAATTACACGGCCCTCGCCAGCGTCTGGCCATGGGAGATGGCCCGCGATCGTTACCTGAACGTCGCCCCGACCCTTCAAAGGGCTATGGTCCGCAACCCCTATCTTCATGTCTGGGTCGTCTGCGGCTATTATGACCTCGCGACGCCGGCCATGGCGGCCGAATATACCGTAGCGCACATGGGGCTGACCGACCGGCAGCGCGCACGGCTGCAACTGACCTATTACGAGGCCGGCCACATGGTATACATCAGCAAAAACACCATTGGCAAGCTGCACGATGACGCCACCCGCTTTTACCGGCAAGTGCTGGGGGCGCCCTGATCCACGCCCCTTCCGATGACCAGGGCCCCGGCCTGCGGGGGGACTAATTTTTGCTCAATCCCTGGGGATGGGTTAAATTGCGCCGCAATAATTTTTCAATCATCGGGTGATGGAAGATGGAAAACGAGGTTCTGAAAGATCTGTTCCAGCGCGAAGTTGCCGCGCCGGACGATACCGGCTTGCAGGAGCTGCTCGATGAGCAGCTCATCACGGATGTTGCGGAACTGATAGACGATTTTCCGGAGCATGAGAACCTGATTATTTCCCACCTGTCGATCAACCGCGCCGCCAGCGTCTTCAAGATACTCGACTTCCCCACCCAGGAAAGGATGATTGAATCCTTGCCCCGGCCGAAAACCGGAGAGATCATCAACGAAATGCCTCCCGATGACCGCACGGCCTTGCTGGCCGAGCTGCCCGACTCCATCGTTAAGGACCTCCTGAAGCTGCTTCGTTTTGACGAACTCAAAGTCACCCTTTCCCTGCTGGGCTACCCGGAGGACAGCGTGGGGCGGCTGATGACGCCCGATTACCTCGATGTGGGCGCCAGCTGGACCGTGGAGCAGGTGATGGCCCACATCCGCGAGCATGGCAAGGACAGCGAGACCATTGACGTGGTGTACGTCGTCGACGAGCAGGGCAAGTTGCTGGATGACATCCGGATCCGGGAGTTCCTGCTCGTGGATCCTGCTACCCGCGTAGACAGCCTCATTGACGGCCGCTTTACCGCGCTGAACGTGCATGACAGCCAGGAGGAAGCCATCAACGTCTTCAGAAAGGAAAACCGGGTAGCGCTTCCCGTGACCAATGACCAGAACACCCTGCTGGGCATCGTCACCATCGATGACGTGCTGTGGATCGCCAACGAGGAATACACCGAAGACATCCAGAAAATCGGTGGTACGGAAGCCCTGGAAGAGCCATATCTCGATATTGCCCTGTCCCGGCTCGTGCGCAAGCGCGCCGGCGTGCTGCTCATCCTGTTCATCAGTGAAATGCTGACCGCCACGGCCATGCAGCATTATCAGGATACCGGCATCTTCATGAAGTTCGCTGATCTGATCCTCTTCATCCCGCTCATTATGTCCAGCGGCGGCAACAGCGGGTCACAAGCGTCCACGCTGATCATCCAGGCCATGGCCCTTGGAGAGGTGACCCTGGGAGACTGGTGGCGGGTCATGCGGCGTGAGTTGCTGTCCGGGCTTGTGCTGGGCCTCATCCTGGGCGCCATCGGCTTCATCCGGGTGAGTCTCTGGCAATGGCTGCACATCTATGATTATGGCCCGTACTGGCTGTTCACAGCATTCATCATCGCCTTCGCGCTGATCGGTGTCATCATGTGGGGGAGCTTCATCGGCTCTATGTTGCCGATCATTCTCAAAAAGCTCAAGGCAGATCCCGCCACCTCCTCCGCCCCTTTCGTGGCCACCCTGGTCGACGTCACGGGCATTGTGATCTACTGCAGCGTGGCCGGCCTGGTGCTGCATTCTGTACTTCCCTGAGGACTATACCACGACATGGTGTCATGGCACCATAACGGAGGCCGTATCCGGGCGGTTCGCTGGTCCATAGCGCATCGGGTGCAGGGTCGCATGACCGTGGTCATTGATGACCAGGTATAAGCGGTCATAGACGATATCTTCCACCGGCGGCGGATCGCTGACCCCCAGCTGGCGAAGGATCGCCGGCAGCGCGTAGCTGTGCCCCACGATCAACACCGTCCGTCCGAAGTCCTTATGCGCCGCCAGGCACCGCATGAGGTCAGCGCCGCTGGAGTCCGCCAGGTAACGCACCGTATCGATCTTCTGGAGCAGGCGGAGGGAGTCGGCAGTTTCCAGGGTCCTGGAAAACGGCGTTACATAGATCCGGGTGACCCCTGAATCTTTCAGGCGGCGCATCAGCTCTCCCGCCCGGAGCCGGCCGTACCAGGTCAGGTGACCCTCGAAACCCGGATACCTTTCCGCATGACGGACCACAAAAAACTTGCTGACGGTCTTGCGGGGGTCGCGGTGGTTGACGCAGGCGGCCAGGAAACAACCCGCAAGGAGAAACAGGACGACCAGGGGCCGGATGGGCTTACGCATGACGGTTGGGTTTTTGGCCTGCAAAGTCGGTCATTTTCCCGAAACGGCCGACCGCCCTGCCGATCCGGCCTCCCATCGCTCTGCAGGCCAGGGGGCTTTCCGCGGCCGGCGCGAAAAGGCTGGCTGGTGCAGGGCTGCCGCCTGTAGCTAAGCACCTGCACCCAGCGTCTGCAAGGGCGGAGAGCCCCCTGAATGCCATGCCATTTTTCGTTAAAAAAATTTGCCATTTGAAAAAATCACCCTACTTTTGCAAAAATTTATATTCGATAAGCTATGTTCGCAGTTGTAAAGATCGCAGGTCAGCAATTCAAGGTGTCAAAAGACCAGGAAATTTTCGTTCATCAGCTGGACGGAAAGGCCGGTGACAAACTGGAGTTTTCTGAAGTGCTTCTGCTCCAGGGCAACGATGGCCTGCAGATTGGTGATGCCGCCAAAGCGACCGTCAAGGCAGAGATCCTGGACCATGTTCAGGGAGATAAGGTGATCGCTTTTAAGATGAAGCGTCGCAAAGGCTTCCGCAAGAAGAAAGGTTTCCGTCAGCACTACACGAAAATCCGTATCCAGGAAATTGCGTAAATCAATTTAATTACATATCTTTAAATCACAATTATCAGCAATGGCACATAAAAAAGGTGAAGGCAGTGTAAAGAACGGTCGCGATTCGCAGAGCAAACGCCTGGGCGTAAAAATCTTCGGAGGCCAGGCCGCCATCGCCGGTAACATCATTGTGCGG
>CBINPH010000148.1:0-7847 GCA_966252445.1 uncultured Chitinophagaceae bacterium
CCGACAGGCTGGGCCTGGTGATCTTCGCGGGCGAAAGCTTCACCCAGTGTCCCATCACCACCGATCATGCGGTGCTCGAGAACCAGCTGAGCAAGGTCAACAGCGGCATGCTGGAGGACGGCACGGCCATAGGCATGGGCCTGGCGACCAGCGTGGACCGCCTGAGGGACAGCAAGGCCAAGAGCAAGGTGATCATCCTGCTCACCGACGGCGTCAACAACACCGGCCTGATTGACCCCAGCACCGCCCTGGAGATCGCCAAGCTGTATAAGGTGCGGGTCTACACCATCGGTGTGGGCACCCGCGGCACGGCGCCTTACCCCGTCCCCCTTCCCGGCGGAGGCATACAGATGCAGAACATGCCCGTACAGATCGACGAGGCCCTGCTGCAGCGCATCGCCAAAGAGACGGGGGGAGAATACTTCCGGGCCACGGACAACCGCTCTCTGAACCAGATATATACGCAGATCGACAAGCTGGAGAAAACCAAGCTGGAGATCACCGCCTTCAAGCGCTACCAGGAGCTGTTCTTCCCTCTGGCCCTCGCCGCCCTGGCGCTTTTCCTGCTTGAGATTCTTGGCCGGTACACCATCTTCAGGAGCCTGCCCTGACGCCGATCCAGGTATACATTTGTGCATGCCGTAAAAAAAGCAAAGCCGGTAAAGGCAAATTCTTAGTCAAGCCATGATAAGGACGGCAGACCATGCCACTGCCGCGGTTTCGACAAGGGTTATTCGAAACCCTTTTTTCCTAGACACAGAAACAAGACAAATATGCCGCCACGGAAACGATATCCCTGCCATAATCTGGAGTTGAAGAGCATGCCCGGTGAGCGCTGGAAAGATATCCGGGGGTTTGAGGGATATTACCAGGTGTCAAACATGGGAAGGATAAAATCCCTTCGCCGTGAACGGGAAGTGTATTTTCCCAGCCTGGGTACTACCGTCCGCATGGTGAAAAGAGAACAGATCTTAAAGCAGACCGTCCTTTTCTCATCCAATAAACTGTTCCCCGACCAGCCCAAAAAGCTCTGCCGGGTTACGCTGACCCTGCCCGTGAAGCAGGTGTTTCCCATGATGGTAGGTCGCCTGGTATATGCGGCATTTAAGCATACCGTGCTCAAAGAGCAGGAAGACCGTATACTCCATAAGAATGACATTGGCCTCGATAACAGGGTGGGTAACCTGCTGTTAGCCACCCACACGGAACAACACAAGCGATATTATGTCCAGAAAAGGATGATCAGTTATTTTACCACCATGAGTCCTGCAGAACGAAAAAAGTATACCTCAATGGCCATTGAGGCCAACCAGAAAAAAGTGGCCAAGTACAGTGTTTCCGGCAGGCGGATCAGGATATACAAAAGCCTGAAAGAAGCGGCTGTGGCGACAGGAATCAGCCTGGAGACCATCTCCAATGCCCTGGCGGGGAGGCTGCTGAGCGCCGGCGGATTTATCTGGAGGACGGGGGAGTTGCCTAAGAAGATAGATACCCGATATTACCAGCAGTCCCTGCACCATCGTACCATCCGACGCTACCAGCCGGTGGCTCAATATTCGACATCAGGAAATAAACGGCTGGCTACCTATGAAAGCCTTCAGCAGGCCGCCCGGGCGCATGGACATACCAGCACCCGCCAAATCAGCGATGTGTTGAATGGGCGGGCGAACACCGCATACGGCTTTGCCTGGAAAAGGTTACAGCGGGGTGAGGAATAATAGGGAGAGGAAACCCGTCGCTGCAAATGGCGCGCTTATGCATCGACAAGCGCGTTCCCTCGCTGCAGGACGACTACTCATCCTGGTCATTGACAATCCAAATGGAATAGTCATTTAACAGCTGCGCTTCCACGGACTTTTTGTCGATCGCTTTAAAGTCAGCCCGCGGAAGTTCAAATCTTTTTTTGTCCGATATCCGGGTAAAATGAGCCAACTGCCCGCATGCAAGGTCGAAACGGTTCGATAGCCTCGTCAGGCTTAAGGTGTCCGTGTAGGAGGCTCTTGTCCGTTTCCATTCTTCGTATTCCCTTTTATCCCCGGGCCCCAGTATATAAAACTCTTCCGGGCCAGGCAAGATGCCTGGCCAGATATGTTTTGTACTGCTTCCACGTATCATGCCGCACACTGCCCTCGTCAAAGTGTGGCTGACATATGGCCTCCACGCGGTGCATGGCTTCTTTATATCGCTACGCAGATGATTCAATTATATATCAGCCGCCATGGCCGGGTCGCTGATGCTGTCTTTACCTGTCTCCACCCGCCCGGCAAAGCGATGCAGGTAGCCGTCATCCGATTCCACCGTGAAATCGTACCAGTGGCCGCTGCGGTCAAGGTCCCAGTGCAGTTTCTTCGTTTTGCCGGGTTTGATATCGAAAAAGCCGGTTTCGGGGTAGCCGTAGGCATTGGCGCTGATTTGTACCTGCAACGGGTCTTCGCCCGAGTTCCGCAGGTTGACCGAGATGGTGCCTTTTCTGTGATTGTAGCCAATCCGGGTCAGGGGTTCATTCGACAATATGCTGCCCGAGAATTTGTGAAAATATCCGTTGGGGCCATAGACTTCCAGGTCATATTTTCCCGTATGGTCCGGCTCCCAAATATCGTCAAGCGACTTGCCGGCTTCTACGGTATACCGTCTCGGGATGGCATCCAGGTTGTGGAGGTCGTAGACATGGTATACCGCCCCCGCGTCGCCCCTGTTTTCAAATACCAGCCGGATCTTCTTCTCGCTTTTTAAGACCTGAAGGTCGCAATGCAAGCGATAGGGCAGCGCCCGGGAATATTTTGTGCCTTTCTCCTGATAGAGGGCAGCCGGTGTCTTCGGAGGGATCACCTTCGGCAGGCGCTTGGACGCCTCGTCACGGGCTTGGTAGTCGGAGGTGTCCGGCATGGGAGGGAGTACCGGGTCATTGGGCCTGACGAAATCGAAAGCGGAAGTGAGGTCGCTGCTTACCGCCCTGTGCCAGGGCGTAATGGCCGGAAGGGTGATGCCGAACCGTTTTTCGATAAATTGCCCCACCGAGGTGTGATCGGCCACTTCGGAATGCACCCATCCGCCTTTGCTCCAGGGAGACAAAATATACATGGGTACGCGAGGTCCCATGCCCCAGGGGCGCAAGTCTCCGGAGATGACGTCCCGTTTATCCAGGTAGTTATGCTTGCTCCTGCCGTTGTCGAAATACATGCCTTTCAGGTCCACCGTCGACTTTCCGGCCAAGGTACCGTCCAGGTTGTATGAGGGTACCGCGGGCGCCGGCAGGTGGTCAAAGAAGCCGTCGTTTTCGTCAAACGTGATGAAGAAGACGGTCTTGCTCCACACGTCCGGGTTCGCGGTAACGGCCTCCAGCACCTGGTGGGTGAAGTCACCCCCCCGGTAGGGGCTGGAGGGGGCGCCCGGATGCTCCGAATTTTTCTGCGAAGGCAGTATCCAGCTTACCTGGGGCAGCCTGTCCTGGAGCACGTCGTCCTTCAGCTTTTCCAGGGTCCAGTGCCGCATGCCCTTCTCGTAGATCGGAGAGCCCGGCCTGGCTTCCCGGAAGCTTTCGAAGGCCAGGCAGCCATGCATGGCCCCCGTCCAGTTGTCATTGGGATCCTGGTATATGCGCCAGCTGATCCCTTCTTTATCCAGCACATCGGGAATGGTCGGCCATTTGAAGGCATTGCCCTTGTAGGTATATCCCGGCTCGGGCAGGGCCCCGGTGATCCAGCAGCGCAGGTTCGTGGGCTCCGAATCTTCGTCCGTGCAGTTGATCCCCGCCGCCCGCTTTTCCGGGTCGAAGACCGACCCTGACCAAAACATGATCCTGTTGGGATCGGTTCCCGTGGCTACGGAGCAATGATAGGCGTCGCATATGGTGAAAGCTTCGGCCCTAGCATACTGGAAGGGAATTTCTTCCCGGGTATAATAGGCCATGGAGTAGGGTGTCTTGTATAAGGGCCAAAACCCGTATTTGCCCTGGTTCCATGCCGCCTGCATATCAGAAAAATTATGCGGTGTGCCGGTGACCAGCGCGGCGTTGGAGGTCTTGCCGTTGGCCCGGTAAGGGGGGATGATTTTCTTTCCGTCGGACTGATGGAAGGCGCGCTGGCCGCTTTTCAGGGGGATGGGGAAGCGGTCTCCGAAGCCCCGCACCCCTTTCATGGTCCCGAAATAATGGTCAAAGGACCGGTTTTCCTGCATGAGGACAACAATATGCTTTACGTCCCTGATGGAGCGGGTGGCGTTGTAGGCCTCTATGGCCATGGCTTTCTTGAGCAGCGGGCTCCAGAGCGCAGTCCCTATGCTCGCACCCGCCGTCATGGTAATGAACTTCCGTCTGTTTATCTGGGCCATATCGTTCCGTTTAGCTTGATCTGATTATTGTGTTGACAGCATAATTTCATCTATATTGTTCTCCCTGGTCACTTGCGGGTTCGTGTAATGCTGGATGGCGGCGCTCCGCGTGCGGACCGTGTTCAGGGACAGGCGACAAAATACTTAAAAAAATGGGTAGCGACCTAATCTGCGGAATGCGCTGACCGTGGTCAAAACAAGGTTGTCTTACTCCGCGTTGACCCGGCCCTGAGGCTGTTATCGGGACGCAGGGACGTTTAAGGCGCTAAAGCGAAGAAAATGAAAGGCATTTTAACCAGCTTGATCCTCCTGGTCTTTGGCCTTTTATCGCAGGCCCAAAGCCAGCCGCTGTCGTCATCCGGTAAAATGGACCAGTTGAGTCCGCTTTTTTTCTTTCATGAAACGTCTCCCGCGCCAAGAGCATAGGGGATCAAAAATCCTTTCCGGTCAAGGCGCAGGCCTTTATCCTCAGTTTCGGAGTATATCCGCGCAAAAAACATGGTGGCAGGCTGGCGGTGTCCTTTCTCTTCTGGCCCGGAAGCCTATAGCGCCTGTGCCTGGCAACTGGATCTGGGTACCCGAACCGCTCAGGACAGCCACGCCTCCAAAGAAGGGTTTTCCGCAACGGAAAAATCCTTAAGGCAAGGGGCGCCCCACAAAGTGTAGGGAATTATGCCGTTGAGCATTTAACAGGGATAGACAAGCCGTTCAGGGTACGGATACTGGTAAAGCGCAACGCCAGGTGGGGAGGCGCCGTTTTCGATGCGGAGATAGCCGGTCAGCATACCATGATTTCCTATCGCCCAGGCTTGAAGATTGGAGATGTGTTGTTCGATCCCGAAAATGTCGCCGTCCGGGATTTTATGATAATGCGAATCGATGAGTAGACTTGTTCTGTTACTTTAATAGAGCAAAGAGATCCTTAACCTGGCACCTGGGCTATTGATAAAATTTTCATACAATGGGACTAATATCTTGGCGGATTTGGGCGTAAATGCCATGAGTTTTGATAAGGCAGAACATAGCAAATTACCCATGATTGATTTGAGAGGCCACAAAAGAGGAGAGTGGGAACTAAAAGGAAAGATGGCAATCTGTATTTAATAATATCGTCAGGAGACAACTTGTTAACTGGAAAGTAACTGGTGTTTTTTTTAACGATCCTAAAAGGCAGATGCACAGAATGATCATGTTGTCGGAATACAGCGAACTTATTTGTACTAAGTTTCTGGGTGATTAGAGGTTATTTTTTGCACAGACTTCCTGGACAAATTTTTTCTAGACCCTTTCGGTGAATTAATTTTGTTTGACGCTCATGGCATCGATCAGTATATCTGATCGATGCCATGAGAACTTTTCATGCACTTTTCCGTGTTTGCTGGACACGGCATTCTAACTTTGCAAATCGTTTGATGATGGAGATACGACATTTGAGGTTGATCAAGGCTATCGTGGAAGAAGGCGGGATTACCCGGGCGAAGGAGTCCCTGCATTTATCCCAGAGCGCCTTAAGCTACCAGCTGAAAGAAGCTGAGCAGCAATTGGGGGCGCCTCTATTTTACCGGCGCAACAAAAAGCTTGTTTTAACGCCGGTGGGAGAAAAGTGGTACGAGACGGCCAAGCGTATCCTGCAGGAGCTGGATGAGGCCGACGAAGAGGTGAAAAGGATGCTCAACGGGGAGCAGGGGACGATACGCATCTCCACCGAATGCTATACCAACTACCACTGGCTCCCTGCGGTGCTGAGGAAGTTTGAGCGTGAGTTCCCGCGGGTGGAGGTGGAGATCGTGTTTGAGGCCACCCTCCGCCCCCTGGAGAAGCTGACCGCGGGGCAGCTGGACCTGGCCATCACCAGCAACCCCGAGGCGGTGAAGGGCGTGGAATATGTCAAGCTTTTCCGGGACGAGCTTTTTGTCCTCGTCTCGAAGCATCATCCCTGGCGCGGCAGGAAGTTTATCGAGCCCGAGGAGTTCGCGGAGACGACGCTGATCATCCACTCGCTGCCCCTGGAAACGGTATCCCTTTTCCGGGAGCGGCTGATGCCCAAAGGCATCAGCCCGAAGAAGCTGATCGTCCTGCCCCTGACGGAAGCGTCGATCGAACTGGTCAAAGCGGACATGGGCGTCATGGTGCTGGCCAACTGGGCTCTAAAACCCTACTTAAATGATGGGATTACTGCGATTAAGATCGGTAAAAGCGGGTTTTCCCGGCAGCAATATATCGCCAGAATGGGCAGCCGGCAATATCCTCCCTTCCATGACCATTTTATCCGGTTTTTGAGGGAAGAGATCAGCAGCAAGTACCTGGATTCTTCAACTAAAAAATAAACATATACCATGAGCTTACAGATTGGAGACACTGCTCCCGATTTCAGTGCAGAGACCACCGACGGCCAGATCCAGTTTCATTCCTGGCTGGGTGACGGGTGGGGCATCCTGTTCTCCCACCCCGCTGACTTTACGCCCATCTGCACGACGGAGCTGGGCCGCACGGCCCTGCTGCATGAGGAGTTTGCCAAAAGAGGGACGAAGGTGGCCTTCGTCAGCGTAGGCAGCCTTGACCAGCACCACGAATGGGTAAAAGACATCAACCAGACCCAGCAGTGCACGGTCAACTTTCCTGTCGTGGCGGATCCCGAGCATAAGGTGGCGGAATTGTACGGCATGATCCATCCCAAGGCGTCTTCCACGGCGCCCGTGAGGTCGGTATTTTTCATCGGGCCCGACAAAAAGATAAAGGCCACGATCACCTATCCCGCCTCCACCGGCAGAAATTACCAGGAAATCCTGCGCGTGCTGGATTCCCTGCAACTGACGACGGCTTACAGCGTGGGTACGCCGGTAGACTGGCAGCCCGGCGGGGAGGTGGTGATCTCCACGGCGGTGAAGGATGAGGATATCCCGGCCAAGTTCCCCAAAGGTCACCGGGTGGTCAACGCTTACCTGCGGTATACCCCGCAACCAAACCGATAACACTGTCATGGACTGGGAAGCCGGCCTCAGGAGAGGACCATTTACGGAGACACAGATCAACCAGCTCATCGAGCTGGTGCCCGGCCTGGATTCGGGGCAGCTGCAGTGGCTGAACGGATACCTGACGGGGGTAAGCCTCTCGGCCAAGGATATTGTGCTGCCCCCGCAGGAAAGGCCCGATGTGCCGAGCTCCGCCATCGGGAGGGATCCGGTATGGATCCTGTACGGTTCCCATACCGGCCATTGCGAGGCACTGGCGAAAAAAGCCGCCGAGCGGCTGGCCTCGGCGGGGCTGGAGGCCTTCGTGCGGGACATGGGCACCTTCAGGCTGCGGGAGCTGTCAAAGATCAAGACCCTGCTGGTCATCGTGAGCACCGACGGGGAAGGAGACCCGCCGCCGGCCGCCGAGGAGCTCCATGCCTTTCTGCGGGGCGGCAGGGCGCCTTCGCTGCAGCAGATGCGGTATGGCGTGCTCGCCCTGGGTGACAGCTCCTACACCTGCTTCTGCCAGACAGGAAAGGATTTTGACGCCGCCCTGGCGCAGCT
>CBINPH010000149.1:0-7836 GCA_966252445.1 uncultured Chitinophagaceae bacterium
GACCTCAACCTTGGCAAGGTTGCGCTCTACCAACTGAGCTACTTCCGCAAATGTTTCTAAAGAACTGGTCTGGACGGCAAAGATAAGGATAGTTTTAAAATCAGCAAATCCGACCCCAAAATCCCTCAGAAAGAATAATTGTATTCCAGGGAGCCCTGCAGCGCATGTGATTTGCCATAGCAGGTCTGCCCGGCGATCAGCCCCTTGCTGTCGTACCGGTATTCCCAGAGGAGGTATCCTCCCGTGTTCATGGTTACAGTGGTCTTTTCCTTTAAGCGGCCCTGGTCGTCGTAATCAAAGAGCAGGTCGGGCTGCATTTTCCCATTGCGGCGATCGTAGTGGAAGACGTCCGTCAGGCGCCCCTGGGCGTCATGGTGGTAGTAGTAGGCGGGCTGGGCCCCGCTGCCCCCCTCGGGGGATTCTTTGCTCACCCGGCCGGCAGAATCGGTCTCGAAGACGACGGAGGCCGGGGGAAGGCCCTGCCGCAGCCTGTTCATCCGGAGCGGAGCACCGCCCGGGCCGTATTGATAGATGTGGACCTCTTCCAGGGTAAGGCTGTCGCTGCCTCCCGCGGAGCGGGCGACGAAATAGAGGGTGTCGGGTCGCCCTTCGGCGTCGTAGTGATAGCGCGTCGTGTTTAAGCTGCGGGCCGAGCTGTCGACGCTCATCGTCACCCGGCCCTGATCGTCGAAGAAAGAGCGGGTTACGGAAGCCCCGGCCACCGCCGCGGCCGTATGGGTAATGACCTGCCGGTACCCCGGCATGAACTGCCGTTCACAGCGGAAGTTGTCCTGTAAGGTATGGCGGGCGTCGAAGCTGCGGATGGTCATCTGCCGCAGGCCCAACCGGGCATAGCCTTGCAGTTCTTCATTGGTCTGCCGCGTTCCGTATATATCCTGGTAATAATACTGCGCGCGGGCGGGTGACACGAAGCCGGCCAGTACCGCCAGAAAGAAAAACATCGCCTTGATGTGGAATTGTCGGACCATGGTGCAAATTATCGATTAAAATGGCTGATTGCGCCTTCTAACTAACGGAATACCCCGCCTCACTGGTATCCGGGCTGCCGTCCCTGCCCGGCAGCTGCCCGGAAGCCCGATATTTCCTTATTTTTACCTAAACATTGCCTGTGGCCCATACACTCAGGAAGGACTCCCAATGCCTTAACTGCGGCGCGACGGTAACCGGTCGGTACTGCTCGGCCTGCGGGCAGGAGAACCGCGAGCCCCGCGAGCGGTTCGGCGCCCTGATCTACCATTTTTTCTCCGATTTTACCCATTTTGATTCCAAGGTGTTCGTGACTGTGAAGGACCTCGTCCTGCGGCCGGGCTTCCTGACGGGTGAATACCTCGCGGGGCGGCGCCAGCGATACCTGCATCCCGTCCGTATGTATATTTTCCTCTCCTTCACCTATTTTTTGTGCCTGGGCCTGGCCAATGCGCACAGCCACCGGACCATGATCGAGATCGTGCAGGGGCAGCAGCAGGCGACGGAAGGGCTGCAAACCGCCCTGGACAGCCTGACGGCCGTTCAGGGCGGCCCGGATACGGGCGTCCTGCACGTGGCCTCCGACCGGCTGGGGCAAATGCTCGACTATATAGAGCATGCCTCGCGGTATCCCAACGCGGCGGCCTTTGACAAAGCCCAGCAACGCCTGGCGCCGGAGCGCCGCCTGACGGGCATGGGACGTTTGCTGATGGTCAAGTGGATCGCCTGGAATCATACTTACGGGGACAGGACAAAGGAGGTCCTGGTGGAAAAGATCATGCATGCCATTCCGAAGGTCATGTTCTTTCTGCTGCCGCTCTTTGCCCTTTTCCTCCTCTGGTTCTACCGGAAGGATTACCTCTATACTGACCATGCCATCTTCTCCATCCATCTGCATGCTTTTTATTTCTTGCTTTCGCTGGTCTGCCTGCTGTTCGAATTCCTGTGGCCGGGCAGGCTCTTCGACATGCTGCCCCTGGCCCTGACCTTTGTATACCTGGTGGTTGCTTTGCGCAACCGCTACCGCCAGACCCTGGCTCCGACCCTGGCCAAGTCCGTCGCCATCAGCTTGTTGTATCTGGCCTCGATCGGCTTCATGCTGGGGCTGGCTACTATTGTCATTTTCATCACTGTCTAAAACTGAGCTATGGAACCCGAACTGATCGTTATACATCCCCCGGAACCCGGCGTTCATGTGGCCCATATCCGCCTGAACCGCCCCGAAGTGCTCCACGCGCTGAACCCCGCCCTCATGGGCGAGTTGCTGGCCGCCCTGCGTGCCATGGACGAAGATGAAGACGTCAGGGCCATCGTGCTTTCCGGAGACGAACGGGCCTTTGCTGCCGGTGCCGACATCCGGCAGATGGCCTCGAGCGGCAGCATGGAGATGTACCGCGCCGACCAGTTCAGCGTCTGGGATGGCATACGCCGGATCAGGAAACCCCTCATAGCGGCGGTCAGCGGCTATGCGCTGGGTGGCGGCTGCGAACTGGCGATGATGTGCGACATGATCGTGGCCAGCGAGACTGCGCAGTTCGGCCAGCCCGAGATCAAGATCGGGGTGATGCCGGGGGCGGGGGGCACCCAGCGGCTGACCAGGGCGGTGGGTAAGGCCCTGGCCATGGAGATGATCCTGACCGGGCGCAGCATGAGCGCGGAAGAGGCGCTGCGGGCCGGGCTGGTCAACAAGGTCGTGCCGGTGGAATTGTTTCTGGAGGAGGCCCTGGACCTGGGGGCACGGATCGCGCGGCAGCCGCCGCTGGCCGTGCGCATGGCCAAGGAGGCCGTGCTCAAGGCTTTCGAACTGCCCCTGGAGGAAGGCCTGCAGTTTGAGCGTAAGGGCTTTTACCTGCTCTTTTCCACAGAGGACCAGAAGGAAGGCATGAACGCTTTTCTGGAGAAACGCAAACCGGCTTTCAAGGGGCGCTAGGCTCAATAAAGCAATCGGGTCTTGATGGTATAGCGGACGTTCTTCAGCAGGTCGAAGGCCTGCTTGGACATGCCCCGGCTGACATCCAGAACCACATACCCGATGTGCTCGTTGGTCTTCAGGTACTGCCCCAGCACATTGATGTGCTTTTTGGACAGAGCCGTATTGATCTCCGACAGCACTCCGGGGACGTTCTTGTGGATATGCAGGATGCGGTGGGTGCCTTCCTGGACGGGGACATTCAGGTCCGGAACGGTGTGGGAGCCGTAACTGGAGCCGCTTTCCAGGTAGCTCAGCAGCTTGCTGCTGACATCGATGCCGATGTTGAACTGGGCTTCTTCGGTGGATCCGCCGATATGGGGCGTCAGGATGACGTTGGGCAGGTTCTGCAGCGGCGTGCTGAAGGCCTGACCGTTCTTCTCGGGCTCCTCGGGAAATACATCCACGGCAGCGCCGGAGAGCCGCCCTTCGGTGAGTGCAGCCTTCAGGGCATCCAGGTCGATGACGTTGCCCCGCGCGTAATTCAGGAGGATGGCGCCCTTTTTCATCTGTTTCAGGACGCTTTTGTTGATCATATTCCGGGTAGTCGGGGAAGCCGGAACATGCAGGGTTACAATGTCGGCCGCCGCCAGCAGTTCCTTCAGGGTCTTTTTCTGTTCTGCATTGCCCAGGGGCAGCTTCGTCACCACGTCGTAATAGATCACATGCATTCCCAGAGCCTCGGCCAGCACGCTCACCTGGCTGCCGATATTGCCGTAACCGATGATGCCTAAGGTCTTGCCGCGAAGTTCATAGCTTCCACTGGAGTCCTTCATCCAGATCCCTTCATGCGCCGCCTTGTTTTTGTCCGGGATCTTGCGGATGAGCAGGATAGACAAGGCCATGATCAGCTCGGCCACGGAGCGGGTGTTGGAATAGGGCGCATTGAACACGGCAGTGCCGTGGGCGGTGGCGCCGGCCAGGTCTACCTGGTTGGTGCCTATGCAAAAGCAGCCGATGGCCTGCAGTTTCTTGGCCGCGGAAAGCACCTTTTCGGTGACGTGGGTCTTGGAACGGATGCCGAGCAGATGCACGTCCCGGATCTCCTTGACGAGGTCGTCCTCGCTCAGGGCTTTGGAGAGCCGTTGTACGTTCGGATAACCGGCAGCCTTAAAAGCCTTAACCGCTTCGTCATGAATATTTTCGAGTAAAAGGATTTTGATCTTTTCTTTCGGATAGCTGGTCAGCTGTTTATCCGCCATGGAGTAAAATTTGCCGCAAAGATAGGCGCAGATTAAAAATAAATGAAACGAAATTGTCTTCCATTGACATTCCCCCCATTATCTATTTTCTTTAAATATAATGTTTGCTATCTTTGCTGTCGACAACGCGGTGGCATACCCCCTCCCGGGATACCGGTTCTCACCATTCATGAAAGTCCTGGACATTCCGTGTTCCGAAGCAGGGGCGGATACGCGTATTGGCAGAAAATTTGAGGCATTCATGCGTTTTACCGTACCGATGAAAAAACCGATTTTTTATCTCCTGCTGCTCCTGGCCGGCGGTTTGCTGTTCAAGGCATGCCAGCCGAGCTCGGGGCGGGAATATGATAATGAGGGCTATCGCAAGGCCAAGGCCTACCATGATTCGGTAGAGTTGCACAAGGCTGCGGTGCTCAGCGCGCCGGAAACCAAGCAGATGATCGCCGGGCTGGAGGACTATTTCGACCACCGCCTCGGCCGCCATTTCAATGGAGCCATGCTGGTGGCCCGCCAGGGCGTGGTGATCTTCGAGAAATACCAGGGGATGGCCAATTTCTCGGACAAAGAGCCCATCGACAGCCGGACAACCTTCCAGCTGGCCTCTACCTCCAAACCCTTTACGGCCATGGCCGTCCTCTACCTCCAGCAGGAAGGCAAGCTCGACATCCATGACGAGGTCAGCCAATATTTTCCCGACTTTCCCTACGAAGGGGTAACCATTCAGTCCCTGCTGAACCACCGCAGCGGCCTGCCCAATTACCTCTATTTCTGCGACATGTACTGGAAGGACCGGAAGAAGATCATGAGCAATGTGGATGTGATGGATATCCTGGCCCGGTACAAACCACCGCGTGCCTACGCCCCCAATACCCGTTACAACTACTGCAACACCAATTATGTGGTCTTGGGCGCACTGATCGAAAAAATCACCGGGGAACCACTGTCGGCCTACCTCAAAGAAGTGTTCTTCGGTCCACTGAAAATGAACGACACCTATGTCTACGACGCCGGCATGGGGCTTCAGCCGCACCAGAGCCTGACCTATGATTACCGGACAAGGCCGATAGCGGATGAATGCTTCGACGGGGTGGTGGGGGACAAGAATGTCTACAGCACCGTCAATGACCTCCTGAAGTGGGACCAGGCCCTGTACGCCGGAAAACTCTTTACCCCTGCCACCCTGGAGATGGCCTACACGCCCTACAGCAATGAACATCCGGGCATCAAGAACTATGGGTTGGGCTGGCACCTGCTCGTATATCCCGACAGCAGCAAAGTGGTGTACCACAACGGTTGGTGGCACGGCAACAACAGCGTATTTTACCGCTTTATCGAGGATTCCACGACCCTGATCATCCTGAGCAACCGCTACAACAAAATGGTCTACCAGGTACAGCCCCTATGGAAGATCCTCCATGAAGCCGCCTTCGCCGCCGACGACAGCGGCGACTGAAGCGGGCCGCATCAGGACCCTTTCCCGCCTGCCTGTTCTTCTGCCGGCTGTATGGCCACGAGGATCTTGTCGATCCGGTGTCCGTCCATGTCGATGATTTCAAACTTGAAGCCCCGCCACTGGACCGTTTCCCCCGGCTGGGGAATATGTTCAAGATGATGAAGGATGAAGCCCGCCAGGGTGTCAAATTCCTGCTGTTCTTCATCACCGATCCACTCTTCCTTATCGAAATAGGTCAGGAAATCATAGAAAGGGATCTGTGCGTCGACCAGGAAGCTGCCGTCTTTGCGCTGCCTGATCTCGTAGTCCACATCCCCGGCCTCTGGCATGTCACCCACCAGGGCCTCCAGGATGTCCCGCACGGTGATGATCCCCAGGAAAGAGCCGTACTCGTCGACGATGATCCCGAAATGGGTACGCCCCAGCTTAAATTTCTCCAGGACCTGGTATGCGCTGTTGTTTTCGGGAATGAAGAGGGGCTTTTTCATCAGCTTTTCCAGCGAAGTGTCCGCCGGCGCCAGGTACAGGTCCCGGGTATAAAGCACCCCGATCAGCTCGTCGATCTGGCCCTGGCAAACGGGATATACCGAATGGAGCGACTGCCGGATGGATTCCCGGTATTTTTCGGGAGGATCGTGGACGTCTATCCAGGCCACGTCGGTGCGGTGGGTCATCAGGGACGTGATGTTGCGGTCGCCCAGATGAAACACCCGCTCGATGATCTCCTGCTCGCTCTCTTCGATGGCTCCCGAGCTGGTGCCTTCGTCGATCATGGCCTTGATTTCTTCTTCCGTGACATTGTTCTCCGCCGGCTTGATGTTCAGCATGCGCACCAGCAGCCCCGTGGAGGCGGAGAGCAGCCAGATGAAGGGGAAGGTGATCCGGGAGAGCAGGTTCATGGGGCCGGCCGTGGCCCTGGCTACCGCTTCGGGTCGCGCCATGCCGATGTTTTTTGGCACCAGCTCCCCGATCACCAGGGCCAGGTAAGTGATGAGCAGCAGCACGACGACGACGGCCAGGGAGTGGCTGTAGGGACGAAGCAACTCCCAGCGCCCCAGCAGCTCCGCCACCCTGGCGGTAAACTTGTCTCCCGAATAGATACCCATGAGTATGCTGATCAGGGTGATGCCGATCTGCACCGTAGAGAGGAACCTGTCCGGGCTGTTGGCCAGGCGCAGCGCCTCCCGGGCCCTCAGGTCCCCCCGCCGGGACTGATTCTCCAGGCGGATCTTCCGGACCGAGATCAGCGCGATCTCTGACATGGAAAACAGGCCGTTCAGTATGATAAGAAAAATGATAATGAGAAACTCCATGGACAGGGAATTGGTTTCCGGGAAATATGACAAATTTAGGCTTTCTGCAGGAAGCGGCGCTTGAGGGTCACTCCAGCAGCAGGGTGGCTGCCGCCAGCGCCAGCCCCGACAGCATGGCCAGGGTCTTCCGGCTGTTCATCTCATGTTGGCGCGTGCCGCTCTCGAAGAAGATTGTCGTGGAAATATGCAGGAAGGCGCCCGTGACCACGCCGATGACATAACCCAGGGCCAGGTGGACGATGGCCATATGCTCCTGCAGCAGGAAGGCGAGCAGGGCAGCGACCGGCGTGACCAGCGCAAATCCGGTAATGATCCGGAGGTTGCCGCCGCGGTCAGCCCGGAGGTGCAGCAGCATGGTCATCAGCGTCAGGGCCTCGGGGAGCTTGTGCAGCAACACGCCCAAAAAGAGCGCCGGCAGGGTAGAGGGGTCCCGAAACGAAAAGCCCAGGGGCAGGCCTTCCATGAAGGCATGGACAGACAGGCCCAGCAACAGCCCGGAAGCGGCCACGGCATGACGGTGCACAGGGGCGCCGGCCGCCGGGGGGTCGGCGGCGGGGAGGCCGCTATGCCCGTGCTCCATCCCATGTGACCACAACTGGAGAAAGACCTGCAGGAAAAATCCGCCCACGATGCAGAGGCCGGCTTGCCCGCCCAGGACGGCGAAACTCTCCGGGACCAGGTGCAGCATCGTGATGCCGAAAAGGAAGGCCCCGGTGAAGACCAGCATCAGGGCCATGAACTGGGGGTGCAGGCGCCGGAACCAGACGGGCAGCAGTCCCCCCGCCAGGGTGAAGACGAAGATCAGGGCAAGAAAAAGCCATCTCATGCGGGTGTCAGGGCTATTTTGGTGTTATAAATGCGTCCGGTCAAGGTGCCGGTCAGCAATCCGAAGAGGCTGCCGGCGATCACGTC
>CBINPH010000150.1:0-7804 GCA_966252445.1 uncultured Chitinophagaceae bacterium
GGGTCGGGGCTGTTGACGCTGTCGCCCAGGTTGACGGGACGGAAAGGCAGCCGCCTGGCGGCGCTGCTTTCCCCGAAGCGGAAATGGGCCTGCCAGTCCAGGGCCCGCTGCCGTTCCTCGGCGCGGAGGCCGGGCTGCTGGAGGTAACGGTCGCAAAGGCGCAGGGCTCGGCTGAAGTCGCCGGTGCCGGCGGCGGCGCGCGCATACTGCAGGTATCCCGGGAGGAAATAGCGGGGGTCCAGGCTGTCAGCCTTTTCGAACCAGGCCAGGGCCTCCGCATAGCGGCGTTCTTTTTCATAGAGACTGCCCAGCTGCACATAGGCGTCCAGGTAGGCAGGGTAGGCCCGCAGGGCCTCCTGCAGGCGCGCCACCGTGCGGGCGCGGGCATCCGCGGTGGGCACGACCAGGTCATTCAGCGCCTCTTCGTACAGCTGGCGCGCCTTGCGCGGCACCTGGGCGGGATCATACCCCTGCCCCAGCGCGCTGCCGGCGGCGCACAGCATCAGCCAGATGGTGAGGGTTCTTCGCATAACCGGATCGTTGGGCGGCAGGACAACCCCGCAAAAGGAGTGCCGTTCCGCTCAGTCGTAGACGCGGCGCAGGTTCAGGTCCGTGACGGGAGCGATGACCAGCGGGAATTTTTCTATGGTGACGAAGCTGGAGTCCAGCCCGAATCCCCGCTCTTCGGACAGGCTGATCTTCTTCAGCACGAAATACGCCTTCATGATGAGCCGCTCGTACAGGGGCAGGTCGTTGTCGTGGGAGAGGAACTTTTCCATGACGATGAAGCGGAAGTCTCCCGTCACATTGTTCTTGGACAGGGACTCGTAGCGGCTGGTGATGTTCACCTCCTTGTTGCGCACCATGTCTTCGACCACTTTGCGGAACATGAGGTTGATGCGCTGCTCCACGCGGAAGCCCAGGCGGAACTCCACGCGGATGACCTCGTTGGGGATGATGGTGTCCACGGTGTAGTCGCTGCGGTAGGGCTCGTCCAGCACATCCACATGGATGAACCAGTACAGGTCGGCGCGCTTGGGCTTCTTGTTGAAGATGGAGTAGATGATCTTGTGTTCGATCTCCTTGGGGGTGTTGGCGCTGGTGAGGTACACCAGGTGGGTGGAGTACTTGGGTATGCTGCTGTCGTTGCTGAGCTCCTGCAGCTGGCCCAGGTAGCCCTCCATGCGGACGAACTCCACATACCGGTTCTTGATCTTCCGGGCCTTGTACCAGACGTACATGATGCCGAACAGCACGCCGCCCACCAGGATCGTCTCATATCCGCCGTGGGGGAACTTGTCCAGGTTGGCGAACAGGAAGCTGAACTCAATGGTCAGGTAGATGACCAGGTACAGGGTGATCCATCCGCCCCGCACGCGCCGGATCATCATGTAGTAGATGAGCAGGCAGGAGGTCATGATCATGGTGATGGTGATGGAGAGCCCGTAGGCCCCTTCCATGTTCTTCGATTCCTGGAAAAACAGGACGATGGCGCTGCAGCCGAGCCAGAGCATGAGGTTGATGCCGGGCATGAACAGCTGCCCTTTCTGCTCGGTGGGATAATTGATCTTCATCTTCGGCCAGAGGTTGAGGCGCATAGCCTCGCTGACCAGGGTGAAGGAGCCCGAGAGCAGGGCCTGGCTCGCGATGATGGCCGCCATGGTGGCCACGGCGATGCCCACGGGGATGAACCAGTGGGGCATGATGGCGAAAAAGGGGTTGATCTGGGCATCCAGCACCGTGCCGCTGTGGGTGAGCAGCCAGGCGCCCTGACCCAGGTAATTCAGGATGAGGCAGGTTTTGACGAAGATCCAGGACACCCGGATGTTGGCCCGCCCGCAGTGCCCCAGGTCGGAATACAGGGCTTCCGCCCCGGTGGTGCAGAGGAACACCGCCCCCAGGATGAGGAAGCCCTGGGGATACACGGCCAGCAGCTTGATGGCGTAGTAGGGGTTGAAGGCCCGGAAGATGGACCAGTCGTCGACGATATGCAGCAGGCCCATGGCCGCCAGCATGGTGAACCAGAACAGCATCACCGGCCCGAAATACCGGCCGATGAAATGGGTGCCAAACTGCTGGATGAAGAACAGCGCCGTCAGGATGACGAGCACGATTTTCACGGTCATGTCATGGGGCAGCTGCAGACCCTCTATGGCCGAGGTGACGGTGATGGGCGGGGTGATGAGGCCGTCGGCCAGCAGGGCCGCGCCGCCGATCATGGCAAAGAGCACGGTCCAGCGCGCATGACGCCGCACCAGGGCGAAGAGCGAGAAAATGCCGCCCTCCCCGTTGTTGTCCGCCCGCAGGGTGATGACCACGTATTTGATGGTGGTCTGCAGGGTGAGGGTCCAGATGATGCAGGAGACGCCACCGATGATGAGCAGGTCGTCCAGGACCTTGTCGCGCACGATGGCGCTGAAGGTGTACAGGGGGCTGGTGCCGATGTCGCCGAAGACGATGCCGAGCGCCACAAGGAGACCGGCGGAAGTTACTTTCTGTAGGTTGTGTTTGCCCACTGTTGGGTCCTATGGGTTATTTTCCGAGGCGCTAAGGTACCATTAAATCGGCATATGGGCCGGCGCCGGCCTTCCGGGCGGTCAGTTCCCCGCGCGGCGGATGAAGGTCTTACCCACCGGGCTGGCCACCTCCACTTCCATGAGCCGTCCCCCGCTGTAGCGGTAGATGTTGGCTTTGCCGTCGTCGCGGGTGAGCCGGTAGGCGCCGGTGCCCAGGGAACGCAGGGCCAGGAAGGCGCCCATGGTCTCGGAATAGATGCGGGTGGCCCCCCGCGGCTCGCGGAAGTACAGATCTGCCACGCACCAGGTGATGGGCGGGCTGTCGAGGCCGCTTTCTTTGCCTTTGCGCCGCAGCACATAGCTGCCCTGGCGCCGGGTGAGCACGGTGGTCTCGTCGCTCAGCCGGTCGTTGGAGGAGCTGCGCCGTCCCCGCGCCTCCGCCAGCACACCCTCGTGGTAACGGGCTTCGATGTAGGTCTCCATGTTGAGGTTGAGCACCATCTTCACCTGCACGCTGCTCTCCACCACCAGGCGGCGTTCGGCGTCCTCCCCGGAACGGGTAGCCCGCAGCGTGCCGATGTCCTGCCCGGCATACCAGACCCTGAAGCCCAGGGTCTGGGCGTCCGCAGCCAGGGCCGCAGAGAGCAGCAGGACCAGGGCGAGGCCTGCAGGGAGGAGCCGTCTCGGGCGGAACTCAGGGTACATAAGAATAGCGTGGGTCCTGATGGCGGGAAAGAGGAGCCTCAAATGGTGACATGGCCCCAGTTCTCGCCGTTTTTTATGCGGTACAGCTGCATCTCCGAGATCCCGAACTGTTGGGCGATCTGTTTCATCGTCCGCCGCCCGGGGTTGCGGAGCAGGCGTTTGATCGAGCGCACCTTGGCGATGTTCAGCTTGAGCCCTGTCGTGCGGTTGCGCTGCCTTTCCTTGTAGGCGATCTTGGCAGGGCTTTTCTGCTGATGGGCTTCCATCTGCTCTTTGGTGGCCCAGCGCAGGTTGCTCACCCGGTTGTTCTTCTTGTCATGGTCCAGGTGGATCACATATTTATAGCTGCGCCCCGGGCGTTTGATGAAGAGCTTGGCGATCTCCCGGTGGAGGTATAGCGACTGAAAGGTTTCGTTGGGCTTGACATTGATGACAGTATACCCTTCTACGGTGGAACCTTTCAGAAGGGTCCCGTCCTTGATGTCATCGGTGAAGCTGACGACCCTGCCCTGATTGGACACCGCGTATTTTTTCCTCAGCGCCGACCGGTACCGGATAGGTAGGTCTTTCCATACTTCATTTCTCAGTGACTTGATCATGGCAAAAGGTTTTACGATGTGAAAATGCGCGCCCGCACCAACGGGTTCAGCAGGCGGGGGCCGGCCTCAGCATATTCGGGCGTGCGGGGTCCAGGGCCATGTCCTCTTCCGCCGGGGAACGCTCGTAGCCGTCGTAACGGGCGGCGACGATGTCGAGTACGGCTTCCACTTCATCGGCCGTGCGGCCCGCGGTCAGCTGCGCCCGGTAGGGTTTGATGCCGGGGAGCCCGCGCAGGTAGTTGCCGTAATGCCTTCGCATCTCCAGGACGCCCAGGACCTCCCCTTTCCACTCCACCGAGCGGCGCAGGTGCCTGCGGCAGGCATCCACCCGTTCGGCCACGTCCGGCGGGGGCAGGTGCTCCCCCGTGCGGAGGAAATGCCTGATCTCCCGGAAAATCCAGGGATACCCTATGGCGGCCCTCCCAATCATAACACCGTCTACGCCGTATTTGTTCTTCATCTCCAGCGCCTGCTCAGGCGTAGCCACATCACCGTTACCAAATATAGGAATTTTTATCCGGGGATTCGCGCGCACGCGGCCGATCAGGGTCCAGTCGGCCTCGCCCTTGTACATCTGCGTACGGGTGCGGCCGTGGATGCTCAGGGCCTGAATGCCGGCATCCTGCAGGCGCTCGGCAGCCTCCTCGATGTTCTTGCTCTGGTCATCCCAGCCCAGCCTGGTCTTCACGGTCACGGGCAGGGGCGTGGAGCGCACCACGGCCTCGGTGAGGCGGGCCATGCGGGGAAGGTCTTTCAGGATGGCGGCACCGGCGCCTTTGCAGACGACCTTCTTCACCGGGCAGCCGAAGTTGATGTCCACGAGGTCCGGGTTGGTGGCGGCGGCAATGCGGGCCGCCATGGCCATGGCCTCTTCGTCACCCCCGAAGATCTGGATGCCGATGGGCCGCTCATAGTCGAAGATGTCCAGTTTTTCCCGGCTTTTGATGGCGTCGCGGATCAGGCCTTCGGCGCTGATGAACTCGGTGTACATGAGGTCGGCGCCGTATTCCTTGCAGAGCGCGCGGAAGGGCGGATCACTGACGTCCTCCATGGGGGCCAGCAGCAGGGGAAATTCCTCCAGGCGGATATGTCCGATGCGGATCATGGGGCAGTGACGGCGTGGCTGCGACGCCGTCCCTGCAAAGGTACGCAAATCCCGGGGACGCCCTCCGTAGGGAAAATACCCGGAATCCCCCTATTTTCGCCGCGGAAAAGCTGTGCAATGACAACATCCTACCTGAGGCACCAGTCCCCCTGGCTGCAGATGATCGTGTTCATCGGCATCACGGTGGGCTGTATCCTGGTCTATTCCCTGGCGGTGATGGGGTGGGTGCTGCCCCACCTGACAGGCTTGACCATGTTCGAGCTGCAAAAGGGCGACCTCTCCAACCCCCGGCTGCTGATGGTGCTGAAGACGGTGCAGCTGGGCTATACGCTGACGGCCTTTGCGCTGCCGGCCTGGCTGTTTTTTTACCTGTCGGATCCCCGGCCCATGGTCTATGCCGGCATGAAGGCGCCCTTCCGCGGCAAGGCCTTTGCCATCGCCCTGGGAACGTTGTTCTGCGCCATGCCCGTCGTGGGCGTGCTGAACGACTGGAACCAGGCCCTCCATTTCGGGAGCATGGACAAAGCCCTGCGCGACGTGCAGGAGCAGGCTGAGGCGATGACCCGTTCCATGCTGACCATGTCCGGCTGGGGCAGCCTGGCCTTCAACCTGCTGCTCATCGCCGTCGTGCCGGCGATCGCCGAGGACTGGCTTTTCCGGGGCGCGCTGCAGCGCCTGCTGATCCGGCTGAGCCGCCCCTGGATCGGCATCCTGCTGGCCGCGGTGTTCTTTTCCCTGGCCCATGGCGAGATGCTGGGCTTCCTGCCCCGGGTGGCCCTGGGCGTCGTGCTGGGGCTGGTCTATTACCTGAGCGGCAACCTGTGGTACGCCATCGGGCTGCATATGGTCAACAACGCGGCGCAGGTCATCCTCGTCTTCCTCTTCCAGCATCAGTATATCCAGTACGACATCATGCAGGACCAGCCCACGCCCCTGCTGGCGGGGGTGATCGGCCTGCTGATGACCGTGGCCCTGTTCCTGGCGCTGTGGAGGGTATCCCCGCGGCCGGCGGCCGCGGCGGCGTCCCACCCAACCCATCCCGAGCCATGAAGACCTTTTACACGAGAACGCTGAGCGCTTTGGTTTTTGGCGTGGTGGTGCTGGGGGCCCTGCTCTGGAACGACGCCAGTTTCTTCCTGCTCTGCCTGCTCATCGCTCTCGGCTCCATGCGGGAATACTTCCGGCTCCTGCTGGCCATAGACCCGGCCTACGGGCTCACCAGCTCCTGGCACCGCCCCTGCGTGCTGCTGCTGACGGGACTCACCGTGATGCTGGGGGTAGGCGACCAGGCCCAGCTCATCCACCTGACGGCGAGCTTCATCGCCCTCTGGGGCGGGGTGCTGGTGGTCATCCTGCTGTTCATCGAGGAGATCTTATTCACGGAGAACTTCCGCGGCCGCAACATGTGGTACAGCCTGCTGGGCCTGCTCTACATAGGCCTGCCCTTCGCCATGCTGGTGAACCTGCGGATGACCCATTCCCCCGGCGGGGTGCCGGTGCTGCCCCTGGGCATCATTCTCTGCCTCTGGATCAACGATACCATGGCCTACATCACCGGCTCCCTGCTGGGCCGCCACCCCTTTTTCCCGTCCATTTCCCCCAAAAAGACCTGGGAGGGCACCCTGGGGGGCATCCTGCTGACCATGGCCGCCGGTGCCCTGTATGGCTATTTCGGGGCCTATTACCGCCTGCAGGACTGGCTGGTGATCGCTGCCCTGAGCGCCGTCGCGGGCACCGCCGGGGACCTGCTGGAATCCAAGCTCAAGCGCCTGGCCGGCGTCACTGACTCCGGACAGCTCATGCCCGGGCACGGGGGCTTCCTGGACCGCTTCGACTCCATGCTCGCTGCGGCCCCCCTGGTCTGGCTCTATGCCCTGCTCTTCCTGCCGGGCGCCTGAGCACCTTTTTCGCGGCGGCCTGCTTTTTTTCGTCCTATCTTTGCGGGGCTAAACCCCTGCTCCATGCGCATCCACAAGGAAGGATACCCTACCCTGGCCCTCAGTTTCGGGGTGCTGGCCCTCATCGCCCTGGTCGTCTGGCTCACGGCGCCGTCCGCGGGCTGGCCCGTGACGGTGGCGGCCCTGCTGCTCTGGCTGGCCATCCTGTCCTTTTTCCGCGTCCCCGCCCGGCAGCTTACGGCCGGGGAGCGCGAGATCATCGCCCCGGCGGACGGCAAGGTGGTGGCCATAGAGGAGACCATGGAGCCGGAGTATTTCGGGGACCGCCGCCTGCAGGTATCCATCTTCATGAGCCCGGCCAATGTGCACCTGAACCGCAACCCCGTCAGCGGGGAAGTGAAGCTGTCGGCCTATCATCCCGGCCGCTACCTGGTGGCCTGGCATCCCAAGTCCTCTACCCTGAACGAGCGGCATACCGTGGTGCTGCAGGGCAGCCACGGCGAGATCCTGGTGCGCCAGATCGCCGGTGCCATGGCCCGGCGCATCGTGAACTACCTGAAGCCCGGCATGCAGGTGCGACAGAACGGAGAAATGGGCTTCATCAAGTTCGGCTCCCGGGTGGACCTGCTCCTGCCCCTGGATACGACCCTGAAAGTGCGCCTCAACGATAAGGTGAAGGGCGGGGTGACCGTGATCGGCGAGTGGGGCGGCCCCCAGGCCGGCTAGGCCCCCGGCGCCGCCGCCAGTCCCATTCTTTCCCAAAATCGCCTACCTTTGCACTCCTTTTGTCAGGCTTTCCCGCGGGTGTGGCGGAATTGGCAGACGCATTAGACTTAGGATCTAACGCCGAAAGGCATGGGGGTTCGAGTCCCTCCATCCGCACGTGGGCGGTGCTTCCGCCGCGGTCCCGGCCGCGGCGGAGAGGCGCCGGCTGGCCGGGGCCCCCTGACGCGATGTCAGGCCGGCAGCCCTTGGAACCAT
>CBINPH010000151.1:0-7799 GCA_966252445.1 uncultured Chitinophagaceae bacterium
AACAGGAAGAGGTTCTTACCTACCGCGCTGACGGTAATCCTTTTGATGATGTTGTCAGTACCTATCCAGTTGAAGGGCAGGTTATAGGAGATGTTGAGCTCCCGCAGGCGCCAGGCCGCTGCACTGGCGAAATAATTGGTCGCGATCGCGGCGTTGCGGTTGGCGGAGGCCCAGAAGTTGGAGTTGCCGTCCTGCACCTGGATATTGGTGTTGGGCACGTACTTGCCGTCCTTCAGGTACACCGAGTTGGGGAACACGAAGCGCTGGCGCCCGTATTCCACGCTGCGCTGCGAGATGCCCGCGAAGTCCTCGTCGGAGCCCAGCCCCGAGTAGAAGTCGTGGCCGCCCTTGTAGTCCCAGGTCATGGCCACGGACAAGCCGCCGATGCTGTAGGACAGGGTGGTGCCCACTACCCACAGGGGCAGGGTGCGCCCGCGGATCACCTCGTCGCCGGCCTGGGTGGGATATCCCGTCACCGGGTCGACGATGACCTTGCCCGTAGCGGAATCCCGCTTGTAGTCCGTCATCTGGAAGGCGAAGGCCGGGCGGCCCACCATGGCTACGTTGTGCACCGAGGGCGAGCTGACCGAGTTCTGGATGAAATCGTCGCTGCCGCCGATGACCACCGGGGTATTGTTGAGCGTATGGGTGACCTCGTTGTTGTTGTAGGTCGCGTTGATCCGGAAATCCAGGTGGCCGCGCCCGATCTGCACCAGGGGTGTGAGGCTCAGGGCCATCTCCACGCCGTAGTTCTTAAAGTCGGCGGCGTTGGCCAGGGCGATGGTATAGCCCGTGGTCGAGGACTGGGATATCTGGATGATCTGGTCGGTGTTTTTCTGGAAGAAGTAAGTGCCTTCCAGGTTGATGCGGTCCCGCAGGAAGCCCAGCTCTACGCCGCCCTCGATCGTGTTGACGAACTCGGGCTTGAGGTCCTTGCTGGGGAAGGTGCCGTTGGCGGTGAAGCCGGCGTTGTTGTCATACGGGAAGCCCGCCGGCTGCGAATAGGTGGGCTGCAACGAATAAGGGTTCAGGTTCACGTTCCCCGACTTGGACACGGCGGCCCGCACCTTCAGGTAGGAGAGCACGCCGCTGTTGTGCAGGGAAGGCAAAGCGTCCGACAGGATCAGCGAGGCGTCGGCGGCCGGGTAAAAGAAGGAGCGGTTCTCCTTCGACAGGCGGCTGTCCCAGTCGTTGCGGCCGGTGATCTCGACGTTGGCCCAGCCCTTATAGCTGACCCCTACGCTGGCGTAGGCCGAGAGCAGGGTGGAGGTGATGTTGTAGTTGCCGGTGGCATACAGGGGCACATTGGCGTCCCCGCTGCGCACCGAGACGTTGTAGAGGTAGGGCACGACCAGGTCGTTACCCCCCACGGTGACATCTTTGGAGCGGTTCTGCCGGATGGTGCCACCGGCCACATAATGGAGCTTCAGGGGCTCGGAGACCTGCGCGCTGCCGCTCACGAAATAATCCAGGTTGATGCGGGAGCTGTAGCTCTCGCCGTCGACGACGATGCCCTTGCGGTCGGAATACTGCGTGGCGTTCCGGCCTATGCTGCCGTCCACGTCCGCCTCGTTCTTGGCCCAGTCGGAGATGATCAGCGGGGCGTTGGTCTGCTTAAAGTTCTGGAAGGCAAGGTTGGTGCTCAGCCGCACGGTGGCCTTCAGCCAGGGCAGGAACTGGTAGTTCACGTCAATGTTGCCCAGCAGGTCGTCCTCCCGGCCTTTCTCCCGGATGTTGCCGATGAGCCAGTAGGGGTTGAAGGCATATTCGTTGTAGTAGTTGGAGAACTGCGCGAACTTGTTGTTCTTCCAGTCCTTGTAGTCGAGCAGGGGCACCGCGGAGGATACCTGCATGACGGCGAAGAACAGCCCGCCGTCGTAAGCCGAGGGGAAGGTGTTCTGTATGCCCGATTCATTGAGCACGTCGTAGTTCTGCTGGATATAGTTCAGGCCGTAGTTGATGGACAGCTTGCCGTATTCCTTGTTGCTGTTGAAGCGGAAGCTGGTGCGGTGGTTTTCATCATCGGGCACCAGGCCTTTGATCTTGGCGTCATCCACGCTGAGGTAGTAGTCCTTGGCGGAGACGGATACGGAGTTCTGCAGGGTAAGCCCCGTATTCCAGAACTTGCGCTTGTCCTTGGCATGGTCGGGCGCGTAGCGCACCGTCTGTATGGAGCCGTCTTCCAGGGGTATGCCCAGGGGCACCATGGAGCCATCGAAGCGGGGCCCGTACTGCTGGTTCTCGTAAGGCACATAGCCGTAGTTGCCATACTGGTCGGTGGTCTCGCCGGCACCATAGCCAAACTCCGTCTGCAGCTTGGGGAAGAAGGACACGCGGGTGGCCTGCACCGTGGAGCTGAGGGTCACGGTGGGCTTCTCACCCCCGCGCTTGGTGGTGATGACGATCACCCCGTTCACCGCGTCGGGCCCGTAGATGGCGGCCGAGGCGGCGCTCTTCAGCACCGTCAGCTTTTCCACATCATCGGGCGGGATGGTGGACAGGTAGCCCAGGGGCGTGGGGGCCCCGTCGACCACCAGCATGGGCTGGTTGTTCCCCGTGAGAGAGCGGATGCCGCGGATGTTGATCTTGGCGTTCTCGAACACCCCGCTGTTGACCGTCGAGATGTTGAGGCCGCTGACCTTGCCGTTGAGGGCCTGTTGGATGTTCACCGACTTGCCCTGGGTGAGGGTGCTGTTGTCGATGGTCGTCTCGGCATAGCCCAGCTCCCGGGCCTCCTTCTGGATGCCCAGCGCCGTCACGACCAGCTCGCTGAGCTGCTCCGTGCTGGCGCCCATGGTGACGTCGATGGTGGTCCGGCCGTTGACCGGCTCTGTGTGTGCGGCATAGCCTATCCCCCGGAAGACCAGGGTGGCGTTCGCCGGGGCTGCCAGGCGGTAGCTGCCGTTGGCATCCGTCGTGGTGCCGGTGCTGGTGCCCTGGACCTGGATGGTGATGCCCGGCAGGGCCTGGCCATCAGGGCCTTTCACCGTACCGGTCACGGAGACATCCTGGGCAGTGGCCTGACGGGCGCCCAGCAGTACCAGCGAACAGCATACCCACAGTAAAGTAAGTACTGGTAACGCTTTTTTCATAGATAAACTGGATTAGGTGAACTGAATGGCCACGCGGAGCGAGTTTGTCCGGCACAGCCGCATGTGGCGGTAGGCGGTAACACAGGGTTTATAGTAACCAAAGGGGAGGCCATCTTACCCGGTGGTGCGACGAACCGTACGGCACAAAACTATCCCTTACCCCCTCCGTGGGTGGGTGCAATTAGCATTCAGTAGGAAAACCCTTGTAGTTGGTAGAATACGGTTAGAATTTGGCAGGCCTGCCGGGGTGCAAAAGGCATACCCATCCCCGCCCCCTCCCGGGGTATGGGTGGAGAACGGGATTCTCAGAAACATACAGAGGCTCAAATATATGTAGTTCCCATATGATTTATAGGATGAATTAGCAATTGGTAGCAAAAACGGTGCAGGGTGGCTTGTCCGCTTATTATTCGGGGGGCAGGCGGGAACGGAAAAAGGCCTCGAGGCTGCGCTCCCCGCAGGGCGGAGCGATCATGTCCATGGACATGACGGCCAGGAAAAACTCCAGGGGGCCGTAGATCCTTTCGGGGCCCAGGCGCAGCGCGCCGAGCAGGGCGCGGCAGAGCCAGGCGGGGATGTGGGTCATGCGGGGCGGGCGGCCCAGCACCCCGAACGCCAGGCGGGCGATGGCGTCATGGCTGAGCACCTGGGGGCCCCCGGCCGCCGCCTCGCGCTCCTCTCCCCCCAGGAGGCGCAGGCAGGCTTCCGCCAGGTCTGCGCCGTCTACCGGGTTCATGCGGCAGCGACCGTTCCCCGGCAGCCAGACACGGCCGCGGCGGGCCATGTCGAGGAAAGCCTCCATATCCGAGAAGAAGCCGACGGGACGCAGGATGCGGTATTCCAGCCCCGAGGCGCGCAGGGCCTCCGCGAAGCGTTCTTTAGCCTGCACCAGTTTCAGGCGGCGCATCCTGCCGGCGTGGAAGACGGATACATAGAGAAAGCGCTTTACCCCGGCCCTGCGCGCTTCCTCCAGCAGGTTCAGGTTGCCGCGGTAATCCAGGTCCATATAGCGCAGGCCGTCCCGCTGGCGGGTAATACCCAGGGTGCTGATCACGGCGTCCATGCCGGCGCAGCAGCCCTGCAGCGCCCGGGGATCGGTGACCTCGGCGGCAAACGGCTCCTGCACCCCCGGGTGGGCGCGGAGCAGGCGGGTGGCGTCCCGGGTCAGGGCCCGCACATGGCAGCCCCGGCGCAGCAGCGCTTCGATGACGTAGCCGCCCAGGTAGCCGGTGCCCCCGGCGACGAAGATCCGCCGGCCCGGGGAAACAAATGCGGTGGACATGATCACCGAAGGTAGGGCTTCTGCCGCAGACGGCTCAGCGTTTGGCGCTGAGCCGGTAGTTGGGGACGAACAGCACATCCAGGTCCTTCTTGCTGTAGAAGTAGACACCCGGCTTGCCGTCGCTGGTGACGAAATAGTAGAAGCCGTCCTCGTCCTTGCCGATGCTGCAGTCCATGCTGGCGTCGGCCAGGGTATCGGCGCCATCGAACAGCAGCAGGCGGGCCTGCCCGTGCTTCTCGTCGGTCACGCTGATCTTGACCTCGCCCCGGCTGTCGCCCTGGGGCATGCTGTAGATGGAGTCTTTGGGCGTGTATTGCTCGATCTCATAGACCTGGTAGGTGCCGGCCAGGTCGCTGGCCTTGTCCGGATCGTCTTTGTCTTTGCTGCAGGCGGCGGCCAGCAAAAGGGTTCCCAGGGCCAGCAGCCGCAGCGAATGCGGATACCGGTGCATACATGGATTTTTCATGGTGATGAGGTTTGAGATGTAAAAAAGGGGATGCTTTCCATCCCCTGTTATCAACCAAAAACTCATACAGATTGTATGAAGGCGTTCGCGGATGTGGATCCGCCGGGTATTTATATTCGTGTGAGGTGGTTCGCGGCCAGGCTGCGTGGCTGCAGGTCGGCCAAAGATAATATCCCGGTCAGGGGACGGGCCGCACGATTAGGGGCAAGGCCCCAAACGCTGGTCAATGGCCGGGATGAATTAGAATTCGGGAGGGGAGGCCTATACGGGGCGAGCGCTGCAGGCGGGCCGGTGCCGCACGGGAAAGTTGAGCGAGGCGGCGATATAGCAGCGGCGGTGGGCCTCCTCATGGAGGGCCGCGGTGGCCGGGATGCTGGCCGCGTCGGCGACGAGCACCGAAGGATGCAGGACGGCTTCCGTGAAGCGGCCCCCGCCCTCCGGCGTCTCCTGCATCACGGCGGTCGCCCGGTCCGTGTAGGCCAGCACCACCACGCCGGCCTCGGCGCAGAGGTGCAGGAACCAGAGCATGTGACAGGCGCTAATGGCGCCCAGCAGCAGCTCTTCGGGGTTGTACCGGGAAGCGTCGCCCCGGAAGGTGGGGTCGGAGGATCCCGCTATGGGGGGCTTGCCGGGTGCGCGCAGGGCATGGCTGCGCTCATAACGACCGTAGCCGGCAGTGCCGGCTCCGGTGTTGCCCGTCCATTCGACGGCCATCTCGTAAGCGTGGGTGCGGCTCATCGTGCTGTGTTCCGGACCGCCGGGGGAAACAGGGGCGGCCCGCAGACAAATATACGCCGGTGCCGGAGAAGGATCATTTCGATGCCACGGAACGCTTCAGGTCCCTGCGGTCATGCACCTCGATCTTCCCCCCGATCGCATAGTCGGGGCGGTAGGGCTCCAGGGCCAGAAGCAGGGTCTTGTCCTTGCGCTCATATACGGCCTTGTTGACCCAGTCGTAGAAGCGGGTGATGTCGTCCCAGCTGTTCACCCGGTAATGCCATACCACCTGGTGGTTGTCGCCTGCGCCGGGATCTTCTTCGATGCGGAAGTCGCTGACGTAGGGGCATTGCTGCAGGGCATCGGCCAGGAAAGCCCGGCAGATCTTGCGTTGGTCATAGTTGCCGTTGCTCTCCGTCAGCCGGGCGGACACGTCGTAGCGTCCCTTCTGGTGGCTCTTCTGGTGATCCTGTGGCTGGCTCTGCCGTATGGCGGGCTGCGCGCAGGCCACCACGTGAAAGCCGCAAAACATGATGAAGGGGAGCAGCAGGTTTCTGTACGTTTTCATGTGGTCTTGATTAAATGATGAATAGGGTGCATCCTTCTGGGGAGAAATGCAACGGCAAAGATACCGGCAGGAGAGTCCCTGCGGGGGCAGCAATTAGAATTCAGTAAGGGATGGGCGGTGCCTGGTGCAGGTCGCTTATCATTCGGGAATGCTCACAGGAGGCCCAGGAGCTCTCCGCGCTTGCTGCGGGAGATATAAACCTCATGGCCGTTGGACATCACCAGCCTTTCGTTTACGCCTTTCATGAAGCGCTTCACCTGGCGGAGGTTGATGAGATAGGAATTGTGGCAGCGGAAGAAGCCCGCGGGTGTCAGCACGGACTCGAATTTCTTCAGGGACTTGGAGCTGAGCAACTCCTCGCCCCCGCGGAGGAAAAGACGGGAATAATTGTTTTCCGAGCCCAGGTAAATGATGTCGCGGATGGGGATCACCTCCAGGGAATTCTCCGTGGGTACCGTCAGTTTTTCGTTGTTGGTGTTGCGCAGGTTCTCGAGGAGCACCCGGTAGGCGGGCTGCTGGGAAAAGCGCTTTTTTTCCACGCGGTGGACGGCCGACACCAGCTGCCGGCGGTCGAAGGGCTTCAGCAGGTAACCCGTCGCCGCCACCTCGAAGGCCTGTATGGCGAACTCGTCATAGGCCGTCACGAAAATGATGTCGAAGGGGCAGTCGCCCAGGCTTTGGAGCAGGTCGAAGCCCGTCATTTCCCCCAGCTCGATGTCCAGGAAAAGCAGGTCGGGCGTATGGCTGCGCAGTTCCAGCAGCGCTTCCTTTGCGCTGGTGAAGGTCGCGGTGACCTTTACCTGGGGGCAATACCGGCCCAGCTCGATGTCCAGCGTACGGATGCCGTCTATTTCGTCGTCGACAATGATGGCATTCAACATGTGGCGGTTTTTGGTGGACAGGACCCTCAGGCTGTCTCGTCCTGATGGATCCACAAAGTTACTTTAGTTCCCGCAGGATCCCTCAGGTCTTCGTATTGAATGTTCTCGATCTTCCTGCCGTTGAAATGGGACAGGCGCTGCTGGGTGATGGACACGCCCAGCGACTGGGCCTTATAATGCCCGCTGCGGTGTCGGCGCGCCGTTTCGCGGCCCACGCCGTTGTCGGTGATGCTGACCCGCAGCCGGTCCCCCTCCTCGCGGATGAGGATCTGTATGCGGCCCTCCTCGGAGGTGGGGCGTATGCCGTGCCAGATGGCGTTCTCGATGAAGGGCTGGATGATCAGCGGGGGGATGTATATGGCGGAGAGGCAGAGGTCCCCGCGGGTGGAGACGGTGAGGTGGATCTTCCGGCGCAGGCGCCGCTCCTCCAGCCGCACATAGCGCTCTATGGCCTGCAGTTCCTCTTCCAGGGAAATGCGTTCTTTCTTGGAGTTCTGCAGGATCTTCCGGATCAGGTTGGCGAAGTCGTTGAGATACTCGGCGGCCTCCTCGGGTTCACTGGCGAGGATATACGCTTTGATGGAATTCAGGGAGTTGAAGATGAAATGCGGGTTCATCTGCGCCTGCAGGGCCATCTTCTCCAGCTGCAGGATCTTGCGGCTCATGCTGGCCCTTTCCATTTTTTCCTGGTGGGCCCGCCGCAGAGCCCGCAGGCGCAGGCGGAACAGCCCGTAGAGCAGCAGCAGCGCCGCCAGGGTGGCCAGGACCTTGAACCAGGTCGTTCCCCAGAAAG
>CBINPH010000152.1:0-7794 GCA_966252445.1 uncultured Chitinophagaceae bacterium
CCTTTTTTGGGCTCCATCTCTTTGACTGCCAGCGGGCGATCGACTATTTGCTTACACGGCCGGAAGTGGACTCAAGCGCCATCGCCGCCGTAGGCTTTTCCTTCGGCGGCAACCTGGCCGTCTGGTTGGCGGCGCTGGACCGGAGGATCAGCGCGGTAGGCATGGAAGGCAATTGCCCTTCGTGGAGACGGCTGATGACCGAAAATATCGCCCCTACCCGGGGTAAAAATGACCAAGCGCCCTTTCATCTCCTGCCCGGCATCACCTGCCAGATGATGCCCGGCTTCTTTCGTTACCTGGATATGAATATCTCCCTGTCCCTGGCAGCGCCCACGCCCATGATCCTCTGCAATGAATACCCGTCCTGGGCATATAAGGATCTGGGGCAGGCCCAACAAGACGCCCAGGTGATTCTTGACGTCTACCATGATCTCCATGCGGCCGATGAGGTCCGGATCATGCATGTGACCGGCGGCCATCGCTGGCATGAGCAATTGATCGTCCCCTGGATCAGCGAAAAGCTTTTGCAGATAGCCCGAAAGGCAAAGCCTCGGGCAAACTAGCTCCAAACGGGTCATTCCATAAGGAAACAGGTTCCGGAGTATGGCTGAAGCTCTGGGCGCATACCCTGGTCCGCCTGAGCCCAGGGGGTCAATGTCCACAGGTGCCGCAAGCCGGCTGACTCCCGCATATTATTTCCCGAAAGGGAAAAACAGGTGGTTAGGGTAGAGACCATACGACGGCGTCAACCGCAGGTATTTTTTTTGATCCAACCCCAATTTTCTCCGCAATCTCATGAACAAGTGCTTACCGGCAATGCGCGGGATGGGAGAAGTACCCTCATCGCTTGGCGGGAGACGTCGTACGCCAATCGGTAAGGGGTGGATAACCCCATATACCTTTTGTAAAAAATACATTACTTTGTCGCGATTTCCATCCTGTCATGCAGCAAGCTCCTCATGTAGGGTTCGTTAAGACCGTGTATTGCCTGGGCTCCCTCCGCTGGCGACTCATCCGGCAGGAGAAGTACGCCCGGCAACGAATCCCCCTGCTGCTGGCTTCTCTGAAGGGGACACAGGAAGGAGAGGTCCCGGCCCGGGAACTGCGGCGCATGATCAAATACTGGCAGCTGGCCTTGAACATCGTCTGCCATGGCCTGTATAAGCTTCGCGGACGGCAGCTGAGCCCGAAGGAAAAGGACACCATATTGCTGCTCAGCGTCTTTTCCCCCTTGTACGACGACCTCTTCGACGACCAGCTGCTCAGCCACGACGAGATCGAAGCCTTTACCCTGGAGCCTGAAAAAACCTGCCCGGGCCACTACCGGGAAGAGCTGGCCAGGAATGCCTATCTCCGCCTGTTGGAACAGGTTCCTGACCGCCAGGAGCTCATCACGCGCCTCCACCGCGTTTTCCAGTGGCAGAAGGCCTCGCTGAAACAGATGTCGCCGGACATCGGGGAAGAAGAGCTCTACGAGGTGACTTATAACAAAAGCTATTCATCCATCCTGCTTTTCCATGCCATTTTGGAGCACCCGCCCACTCCGGCGGTGCTGGAGATGCTCTACCCCATGGCCGGGCTGCTGCAGCTCACCAACGATGCCTTCGACGTGTACAAGGACCTCCAGAGCGGCATATATACGCTGCCGAACCTGTACGGGGACTACGAAAAACTGTTGCAGCATTTCATGCAGGAGGTCAAGCATTTCAACAGCGCACTGAGACAGCTGCCCTTCCTCGGAAGCCGGAAGGCCATCTATGGCATTACCATTCATGCCCTGCACGCCATGGGGAGAATGGCCCTGCTGCAACTAAAAGAGCGGACCAGAGGCATCCACAACATGGCAGAACTGGCGCAGCTGAGCCGGCAGGCCCTGGTCTGCGATATGGACAGTTGGCGGCAGCAGCTGCGGTGGGTGCAGCAAGTGCATTTTCTGGTCAATTATGGATCGACGCAACCCACGGTCAGCCCCGCCGTCTCCATGCAAACATAACCACCCCGTTTCATGAATCTTCCATCCCATAGATACGACAATCATGATTGAGACAACAGTGTGCATCATCGGCGCAGGCCCGGGCGGCGCTGCCGCTGCCCTGCAGCTGGCCCGGCTGAATACGGCTTGCGTGGTCATCGACAAGGCGGTCTTCCCCCGCGATAAGGTGTGCGGGGATGGGCTGAGCGGCAAGGTGCTGAAAGTGCTGGGGGATATTGACCCGGATATGGCCCTCCGGTTCCGGGACCTGCAGGACAAGTTGGGCAGCTGGGGCGTCACCTTTGTGGCGCCGGGGCGGCAGGAGATGGAGGTGGCCTATAAACCGGGGTTCGACAGCAGGATGGATGAGCCAGCCGGCTTTGTCTGCAAACGCCTTCATTTCGACCAGTTCCTTTATGAAGAGCTGAAGCGGCGGCCGGAAATTCGCCTGTACGAAGGCGTAGCCATAGAGAAGCATGAGCTGCTGGAAGACGGCTACCTGGTATCGGATGCCAGTGGTTCTTTCCAGGTCAAGGCTCAGCTGCTCATCGTAGCCAATGGCGCGCATTCCACCTTTACCAAAGAGGTGGCCGGCATCCGCATGGAACCCAGCTATTATGCCGCAGGGGTGCGGGCGTATTACAAGAACGTCAGGGGCCTGCACCGGGATAATTTCATAGAATTGCATTTCCTCAAGCCCCTGCTCCCCGGCTACCTGTGGATATTCCCCCTGCCCAACGGCGAAGCCAACGTAGGCCTGGACATGATCAGCCAGGTCGTGCGCGAGAAGAAGCTGAACCTGAAAAGGCTGCTGACCGAAACCCTGCGGGACGACCCCGTGTTCCGGGAACGGTTCCGGGATGCGGAGATGATCAGCAGCGTGGAAGGATATGGCCTGCCACTGGGCAGCAAGAAAAGAAAACTTTCGGGTGAACGCTATATGCTGGTGGGCGATGCCGCCTACCTGGTGGATCCCTTTTCGGGAGAAGGTATCGGGAATGCCCTGTATGCCGGGCGCATAGCCGGACAGCAGGCGGCCACCGCAGTAGAAGCCGGGGAATACTCCGCAGCCAGGCTATCCGCCTATGATCAGGAAGTATACCGCATATTGGGTGCAGAGCTGCAATTAAGCACCCGCCTGCAAAAGCTGGTCCGGTATCCCTGGCTCTTTAACCTGCTGATGCGGATAGGCACCCGCAACCAGCCGTTAAAGGAGCTGATTTCCTGCATGTTCGACGAAGTGGACCTGCGCAAAAAGCTGGCCCGTCCTTCTTTCTATCTCAAATTACTCTTCAATCCTTCCCAGAAAAGTTTGAAATTCGACTAACCCGCATTGCTGGGGCAGATCGTTGAATTTGTTAAAGACAGGCTGAATTTTGTTAAAATGAGACTATAAAATATTTTGGTAAACAGGATTCAGCAACGGTATCAAATCCAAAATTCACTCGTGTTTCGGAATGATACCTTTTCTTTGGACCGTTTGCAGACATTACCCCTTCCCGCCGAATACATGCCCTTGACAACCACGGAACGGCCCGGTGGTAGCTGCAGGACAGGCACCTTCTAAAAGACATAATGTTATCTTTGGGGCTGTCATTCAAGCATTGAGGCATGTACACCAAAGAAGCGGAGATCATCCTGGCTGAAAAAGCGCTGAAATGGGCCGGACAGCCCCCGTCGATGCCGGGGGACGACATCAGCAGCCTTCTTCCCCAGCTGCGGGAGATCATCAATTACTGCGACTGGCGGTATTATGTGAACGACGACCCCATCCTGGCCGACGCGGAATATGACCGCCTGTTCGCGCGGCTGAAGGCCTGGGAGGAGGCTCATCCTGAACTGGTGACTGGCGATTCCCCCACCCAGCGGGTGGCCCAGGGACTGACCAAGGCTTTTCCTACGGTTAACCACCTGGTGCCCATGCTCAGCCTGGACAACTCCTACAATGCCGAAGATCTCCGGGAATGGGACCGTCGCGTACGCGAGATCACGGGGTTGCCCACTATCGCATATTGTGTGGAACCCAAGTTCGACGGCGCCAGCATCTCTCTGATCTACGAAGACGATATGCTGGCGAGGGGCGCTACCCGGGGAGACGGGGTGCAGGGAGAAGACATCACCACCAACATCCGGCAAATCAGGTCTATCCCCCTGTCTTCCCGATTTGGGCAGCATGGGCTGGAACAGATTGAAATCCGGGGAGAGGTGCTCATCCGCAAAGAGACCTTCAAGCGGTTCAACGAACAGCGCCTGGCCGAAAACCTGCCTCCCCTGGCCAATCCCCGGAATGCCGCTTCGGGATCCCTGCGCATGGTGGACACCAGGGAGGTGGGCAAAAGAGGGTTGGTGGCTTTTCTGTATCATGTCAGCTTTTATCACCTCCTGGCTGGAAAGCCTGAACCGGAGGCTTTTCAGACGCATTTCGGCACCCTCCGCTTCCTGGAGTCCCTGGGCTTCCGCACGCCGGCAGGCGTCAGCAAGGTGCTTGAGGGCATCGACGCCGTGATCGCCCACTGCATAGCCTTCGAGGAAAAGCGGGACAGCCTCCCCTATGAGATCGACGGCCTGGTGGTGAAGGTGAACGAGATCGCCCTCCACGATAAGCTGGGCATGACCACCCATCATCCCCGCTGGGCCATGGCTTATAAATTCAAGGCCAGACAGGCCACCAGCAAGCTGCGCCGGGTAGAGTTCCAGGTAGGAAGGACAGGGTCCATCACCCCGGTGGCCAAGATCGACCCCGTACCCATAGGAGGCGTGACCGTGGGCTCCATTTCCCTGTTTAACGAGGACGTGGTGCGGGAAAAAGACCTGCGCATTGGCGATACCGTCCTCGTGGAACGCGCGGGGGACGTCATTCCCTACATCGTCAAAGCGATGGCCGACCTGCGGGACGGCAGCGAAAAGCCGATCGTCTTCCCCGAACGCTGTCCCGTATGCGGAGACCCCCTGGTCAAACCCGAAGACGAAAGCGCCTGGCGCTGTGTCAATATCAATTGCGAAGCCCAGGTCCTGGAACGCCTCATCCATTTCGTCAGCAAAGACGCCATGGATATCCGCAGCCTGGGCGCCTCAAACATCAAACGTTTTTATGAGCTGAAACTGCTCCGGGACATCCCGGGTATATACCAGCTGGATTTGGGCCGCGTAGGGGAGCTGGAAGGGTTCGGGGCGAAATCCGTCGACAACCTCCGTAAAGCGATCGAGCACTCCAAAGCCCAGCCCCTCCACCGCCTCATCTATGCCCTGGGCATACGGCACGTGGGAGAAACCACGGCGAAGACGCTGGCCCATGCGGTGCATCACATGAAAGAGCTGGAAGATATCAGCGAAGAACAGCTGTTGGCCCTTACGGACATCGGCCCCAAGGTGGCCGGCGCGATCCGTGACTTTTTTCAGAATGAGGATAACCGCCGCATCATCGCTGCGCTGCAGGAGCTGGGGGTCAACATGGTCAGCCAGGAAGACCATTCCGCCGGCAGCGGAGGGCTGGAAGGCCTCAGCTTTTTGTTTACCGGCACCTTGTCCTCGATGAAACGCAGTGAGGCGGAGGCCCTCGTGGAGCAGCACGGCGGCACCATTCTGGGGAGCGTAAGCAGCAAGCTCCGCTTCCTGGTGACTGGCGCCGACGCAGGATCCAAGCTCGAAAAGGCCAAGAAAATACCGTCTATCCGTATACTCAGCGAGGAAGAATTCCTCCAGATGATCCGCAAGGCCTGAACGGCCTTCCTTTAACCGGCACCGATGAACCAGTATGCTTACCCCCGGCGCATTTTGGCCTGTATCCTGGGCATGGGGCTGCTGGCGGCTCAGGCCGCCACGGCCCAGCAGCGGCAGGACAGCACCCTGGCCCGGGATACCCTGCTGCAAACGACTTTGGCGGCGGTGACGGTGACGGCCTTCGAACAGCAGGGCAAGCTGACCGAGCAGCCGGCAGCCATCGGTTACATCGGCGCCCCCGCCCTCCGGCGATATGCGGGCGGGGACATCATCGGCGCGATCAACGCTGTCCCCGGCGTCCGCATGGAACAGCGTTCCCCCGGCAGCTACCGGCTGAGCATCCGCGGCAGTTCGCTGCGGTCCCCTTTTGGGGTTCGCAATGTAAAGATTTATTACGATGGCATCCCCTTTACCCAGCCGGGGGGCGGCACCTACCTCAATGAGCTGCCCCCGGCCGACATCGGCGCCATGGAAATCATCCGGGGGCCTGCCGGCAGCCTCTACGGCGCCGGAACGGGCGGCGTGCTGCTCATCCACAGTCCCCTGTCTGCGGACACGGCGCACCAGGGCGCCGGAATATCGCTGGAAGGGGGCAGCTATGGCTTTCGCCGTGCGGGCGCTTTCCTGCAATGGGGCCGGAGCGGCAGCGCCAGCAGGCTGCAGTTCAGCAGCATGCACAGCGACGGCTACCGCGACCATACGGCCATGTCCCGACAGGTGGCGTCCCTGCAGACCACCCTGCACCGGGGCGAGCGCCTGCACCTCGAAGGGCTGCTTCATTTCACGAACCTGCGCTACGAGACTCCCGGCGCCCTGACGCTGGCCCAGTACAAGGCCGACCCGCGGGCCGCCCGGCCCGCCGGTGGCGGCATGCCTTCGTCGGAAGAAAGCCAGGCCGCCGTACACCAGGAGAGTTTTCTGCTCGGCCTGAAAGCGCGTTACCGGCTGTCGCCGCAGCTGCAAAACACCACGGCGGTATATGGGGCGTACACCGATTTCACGAACCCCACGATCCGCAACTACGAGCTGCGCCAGGAACCGCATTTGGGGGGCCGCACCGTCTTCGAATACCAGCACCAGGGTGTGGCGGAGAGGCGGTTCTGGCTGGGCGCCGAGATGCAACAGGGCTATTTCAGCCAGCAGGACCTGGCCAACCACGGCGGGCAGCCCGACACGCTGATGACCGACGACAGGATCCGCAATTTCTCCGTCCTGGTCTTCGGGCAGGCTGAATGGGCCTTCCGCAAAGGATGGGGGCTGACCGCCGGGCTCAGCCTGCATCATGAACAGCTCAACTTCACGCGGCTCTACCCCTCCCCCCCAGCCGACTACCGCACCGACTACCCCCCGGTGTTGTCCCCGCGCCTGGCGCTGTCCAAAAAGTTCAGGCCGGCGCTGATGGCCTATGCGCAGGTGTCCAGGGGATTCTCCCCGCCGAGCCTGGGCGAGCTGCTGCCTTCGACGACGGTACTGAACAAGACCCTGCGCCCGGAAGAGGGCCTGCTCTATGAACTGGGATCAAAGGGCAGCCTGCTGCAGGGTAGGCTCTATTATGAAGCCTGTGCCTTCGTCTTTCACCTCAGCCAGAGTATTTCCCAGCGCCGCGACAGCAGCGGCGCCGACTATTTCGTCAACGCCGGCAGCGCCTTGCAAAAAGGGGTGGAGGCGTCCCTGCAGTATACACTCTTCGCCTCTCCCGGCAGCGTTGTCCGCCACATCCGCGCCTGGACCAGCGCCACATATTTCGATTTCCGGTACCAGGACTACCGCTCCGGCGACAAGGATTATTCCGGCCACCGCATGCCCGGCACAGCCCCCCTCACGCTGGCGGCGGGGCTGGATGCCGAGACCCGGGTGGGGCTCCGGGCCCATCTGACGATGCAACGCACGGGACGCGTCGCCCTCGATGACGACAACAGTGCTTACGCGGAGCCCTATACCCTGCTGGGCTGCGTCTTCTCCTACGAAGGACGGCTGACGCAGAAGCTGGGCTACAGCGTACGCGCAGGCGGGGACAACCTCCTGAACGAGACCTATAGTCTCGGCAACGACATCAACGCCTTCGGCGGCCGCTATTACAACCTGGCGCCGGCGATCAACTT
>CBINPH010000153.1:0-7770 GCA_966252445.1 uncultured Chitinophagaceae bacterium
CCTGTTCTTGTAATGCTGCAGGAAGCTGAGGGCCTGCAGGGTCTTGCCCAGGCCCATGTCGTCGGCCAGGATGCCGCCCCAGCGGATCGTGTCCAGGTAGTTGAGCCACTGGAAGCCGCTTTCCTGGTAGGTGCGCAGCACCGCCCGGATGTTCTGGGGCGGCGGCTCCATGGGCATGGCGTCGACGTTGAGCAGCCGCTGCTTCTTCTCGGCAAGCTCCTGCTGCAGGGCCTCGTCGTCGATGTGGTCATAGAGCTCGTCGATCACCGAGAAATTGTACTTGGACAGGCGCAGTCCCTGGTCGGTCTCCTCGCCCATACGGAAGAGCAGGCCGTATTTTTTCAGCCACTCGTCGGGGAGCAGGCCCAGGCTGCCGTCCCCCAGGGGCACGAAGTTCTGCTTGTCCTGCAGGGCCTTTTTCAGGCTGCGGACACTGACCTGCTGATCCCCGTACTGCACCTCGACCTGCGCGTCGAACCAGTCCATGCCGCTGGACAGCTTCATGTGCATCCGCGGCCGGTTGGGGTTGAACCGGAAGTTTTTCAGCTCTTCAAAGCCGAAAAGCCGCACCTCCATCTCTTTCATCGCGTCCATGAAACGGAAGAACCAGTTCTTCTGCAGCGCTTCCTTGGAGCGCAGGTAAAAATACCGGTGATGGCTGGGATGGGCAAAACGCTCGTGCAGGCTGCGCAGCTTGTCGATGAAGGCCGCTTCGGCCTCCTTGTCCCGGCGGATGACCACCACCTTTCCCCCCTCCTGCACGGTGATGCGGTCGCCCTCGTCCCAGACCGCCTCATGGCCCTCATAGATGAACAGGGGATGCAACAGGAACATATCGCCCAGTTCCTTCAGCCGTATGCCCAGAGAGGGCTTCAGCACCTGGCCGCCGTGCCTTTCCTCCATCAGTTCCTCCCCGAAATCGACGGGGTGGTTGACCGACAGGGGCAGCAGCACGCTTTTCAGGTAATCCGGCCAGTCGGAGAGCGGGATGCGCTTCAGCCCGTCGGGCAGAAAGCCCTCGACCAGGATCGCATCCTTGGGGCTGCGGTACAGGGCCAGGCGCTGCCCGTGCAGGAAGAGCAGGGGCGTGCCCGACGCGTTGTCGTTAACGGACACCCGCTCTCCGTCGAAGCGCACATGGCAGCGCAGGACTACCTCCTTCCCCTCCCTGCGGACCTCCAGGCATGGCACGAGGCCTTCGGTATGGAGGGACAGGGGCTGCAGGTGAGCCGTCCGCAGCGGCTTGCCCCGCGGCAGCCAGAAATTGAGGGACCGCGAGGAGAGGGACGGGAAGAGGCGCAGCAGGCGGGAATGCAGGTATTCCAGCATCATCTCCCGGGTTTCCTCCGGCAGCTCCCTGCCGTCATCATGGAAAATGTTCTCCCAGAGCCCCGCGTACATGGAATTGCGGTTCAGGAACTTGTTCAGCTCCGTGGCGTGGAGCTTGCGCACCGGCGCGATCAGCTCCCGGTCGGCTGCGGGATAGCGGTAGTAGTCGATGTAGCGGGTCAGTTCCAGGACCTGGGCGACCGAGGCAAAACCGTCCTGCGCTTCATTGGCCTCGCCTGCGATCAGGTCTGTTTTGAGGTAGGGATAGCCTTCGCCGCGGTCGCTAAATACAACACCTATACGCTGACTGCCTGACCGTGCCGGCTCTTCTTCCATCTCCTCCGTCTGCGTTACGGCCCGCTCCCGGGGCTCCCCGGGTGCGGACAGCTTGCGGATGGAAGGATCCAGCACCCGCAGGAAGGGCTTGCCGTTGACATGGGTGAAGGCGAATTTGTCCTCCAGGTCGTCGTCCAGGCTGTAGCCGTATTGGGCCAGCAGCTTGTTTTTTTCTTTGTCCCAGTTGCGCAGGCTGTCGAAATAATAGGGGCCATAGGCGTCCAGCAGCTGCAGCAGCAGGGCCGTCTTGTGTTTGCAGAGGGGATGCTTGGTCTCGTCGCAGGGGCAGGAACTCTCGAAATTGCGTTCTTCATTGCGGCGGATGACCAGGGGATAGGTTTCCCCTTCATAGACCAGGGTGGCCTCGACGCACTCGTCGGCGGCGCGCACGATGGCCGCCTGGTGGTGCCGGGCGATGTGTTCGGCCGCCGCGAAGTTGGCCTGGGAGGTAAACAGCCGCATGACCTTCAGGTCTATGCATTTCATTTTGACGACGGTATGCTTCTGGTCGTACTGCATGTCGTCATCGTCCAGCCTGTTCTTGTCGACCAGGTCCTGGAGCTGGAAAAGGGCGGCCGCTTCATGGCGGCATATATCGCCGAGGTTATACGGGCACTGGCAGCGCACGGACAAACCCCGGGGCTCGTTGTACTTGCTGATGGTGACGCGGTAGGAATTCGCATGGGTATCGCTCTTCACCCGGAAGAGCGCCGTTTTGAGCAAGGGATCCACCTGCACCAGCTCGGCGCCTCCGGTAACGAATATGCGCTTCCCTCTGCGGATCACTTCATCCGTGCCATTCGTGTACACAAACTTCAGCAAAAGCGGCAAGGGCATAATCGAACAGGGTTCAAAAATGGACAATCAGCAAAAGTAAGCCAAAATCGGGGTAAAAAGCAGGCGGGCCGGCATAAAAACAGGGATCCGTGGCCTGTACAGGCACTGAACAACATTTGATTTTTGCTGTTGTTAAATGTACATTTGTGACCCTGGCAATTTTTTCTTTCACTTATTAAATACTGACTGATTATGGCTTTTACACTTCCTGACCTGCCATATGCATCCGATGCGCTGGAGCCGCATATCGACAAGACGACCATGGAGATCCATCATGGAAAGCACCACGCCGGCTACGTGAACAACCTCAACAAGGCCATCGAAGGCACCCCCCTGGCGGACAAATCGCTGGAAGATATCCTGGCCCAGGTGTCCAAGCATCCTGCTGCCGTCCGCAACAATGCCGGCGGCCATTATAACCATTCCCTGTTCTGGGAGCAGCTGGGCCCTCAAGCCGGCGGCGCCCCCTCGGGCGAGCTGGCCGACGCCATCAACGCCGCCTGGGGCAGCTTCGACAAGTTCAAGGAGGAATTCGGCAAGGCCGCCGCAGGCCGTTTTGGCAGCGGTTGGGCCTGGCTGACCTACAACCAGGGACAGCTGGCCATCACCTCCACGCCCAACCAGGACAATCCCCTCATGGACCTGGCGGATGCCGGCGGCACCCCCCTGCTGGGCCTGGACGTTTGGGAGCACGCCTACTACCTCAAATACCAGAACCGCCGTCCCGATTATATCGCGGCCTTCTGGAACCTGGTGCGCTGGGACGTGGTCGCAGACCGCCTGGCCCGCGCCAAAGGCTGACCCTGACGGAGAACGCCGTTGCGCCATCCCTGCCTGCGGCGGGGATGGCGTTTTTGTGTCCGGACCCTCAGGCGGTCTCCGCCTCCTCCGGGGTGAGGGTGACCGGCAGGGCGGCCAGCAGCAGCAGGGACCCCGCCAGCAGGCCGATGTCCTTGAACAGCATGGTCATGGCCCCTGCGGCACCCTGCAGCGCCTGGGGCAGCTGTATGCTCAGGATGACCACGACCAGGTAAGCTCCCAGGAGGATGGCGGCGAGCCGCACCTTGACGTTGGCGATGAAGGCGATGGCGGCCAGCAGCTGGCAGAAACCGGTCACGTAGACCCAGAAGGTCTGTGGCGGGAAGGGCACCGCGGCAGCCATCTGGCCGCCGGCCATCAGGTGGTTGACCCCGAAGAAGGCGAAAGGCGCGGCGAACAGGATTTGGGCGACACGCCGGATAACGGATTGTTTCATAAGGCTTGTTTGGGTGAAAGCAGAAAGCAGGGTTGTCGTCCTTACCCCGGAAAACCGGGCCAAAAACCGGTAAAAGGCGCCCCGGCCCCGCCTGCGGGCCAGGAACATCGGTGCCGGGTTCAACGCACCCGTCGGCTCTTCCAGCGATAGCTCCCGAACTTCCCCAGCCACCCCGCCACCACGATGTAAGGAATATGCAGGAGCTGGGCGGGGAAAAAATACCACAGCAGCCCGGTCTTCCCGAAAAAGCGGGCCACCGGCCACAGGAAAAACAGCTCGGCCACCGTTTTGTAGAGGATGAGCCCCAGCCACCACGGCCAGAGCCAGGGGTAGAAGAAGCAGGCCGGCAGCAGCAGCAGCAGGGCCAGGTTCCACACATAGACGAAGGCCAGCACCAGCGTGAGGCGCTTGTCGTCGTATTTGCCGGCCTTGGAGGCCCAGCGGATGCGCTGCTGGATAAAGGCCTGCAGGTCCGGCGCCGGAAGGGTGCGGACGATCGCGTCGGCATGCTTCACAAAGCCGATGCCGCGGGGGAAAGCCCTGTACATCTTGTACATGAGCAGCATATCGTCGCCCGAGGCGATGCAGTCTATGCCCTGGAAGCCCCCCACGTCGCGGAAGGCCTGGCGCTCGTAGGCCAGGTTGGCGCCGTTGCACATGCTGCCGCAGCGCAGCTGCGCCGAGGCGGCGGTGATGCCCTGCATGGTGAGGAAGTCCAGGGACTGGAAGGCCTTGAAAAAACCCTCGTCGCCGCAATAGGCCACAGGCGCCGCCATAAAGCGGGCCCTGGTGGCCTGGTAGTAGCGCACCAGGGTCTCTATCCAGTGGGGGCCCATCACGCAATCCGCGTCGGTGGTCACGATGAGCTGGCCGGTGCAGAGGCCTATGGCGGTTTCAATGGCTTTCTTCTTGTACGCATTCAGGGGTCTGGTGCCCGGCGGAAGATGCTCGGCGAGGCTGATCAGGCGGACGCCCCGCTCTGCAAAGGCGCGTACCGCCTCCGCCGTGCCGTCGGTGGAATGGTCGTCCACCACCAGGATTTCGAGCAGCGTTGACGGATAATGCTGTGCCAGGACGGCCTGCAGGCAGTCGCCGATATGCCGCTCCTCGTCCCGGGCGGGGATGATCACGCTGACCCTGGGCTGGGCCGCCCCGGGCGCCGGCGACGCCTCAAAGGGGGGCAGGCATTGCCAGCCGTAGGCATACCAGAGCATCAGCACCCCATACAGGAATGCGAGCGTAAGCACAATATTCAGGATCAGGTGCATGGACACAGTTGTGGGTATCCCCGGGGCATAAAAATACTGTTTCCTGCAAAATGGGCCGGGGAAAGCCCCGTCCATCCATAACAACGGAAAAGGAAGAAATGATCGTTAGCGGCGGCGCTCAGTACCCGTATTTCTTCTTCCAGCGCTCGCGCAGGAACCGGCGCATCTCCTCTTCCCGGGGGTTGGGCCCCGGCTCGTAGAAAGCGGTGCCCGCGAGCGCTGTCGGCAGGTATTCCTGCTCCGCAAAATGCTGGTCGTAGTCGTGGGCGTACTGGTATCCGGCCCCGTAGTCCAGCTTCCGCATGAGCGCCGTGGGTGCATTGCGGAGATGCAGGGGTACGGGAAGGTCGCCGGTGCGGCGGACCACGGAAACGGCCTTGGTGATCGCCATATAGCTGGCATTGCTCTTGGGCGACGCCGCGAGGTAAGTGGCGCACTGCGCGAGGATGATGCGGGCTTCGGGGTAGCCGATGAGGTGCACGGCCTGGAAAGCGTTGGTGGCCATGACCAATCCCGTGGGGTTGGCGTTGCCGATATCTTCGGAGGCCAGGATGACCAGGCGGCGGGCGATGAACTTGACGTCCTCACCCCCTTCGATCATGCGGGCCAGCCAGTAAACCGCCGCATTGGGGTCGCTGCCGCGGATGGACTTGATGAACGCAGAGATGATGTCGTAGTGCTGCTCCCCGCCTTTGTCGTACAGGGCGATGCGCTGCTGGGCGATGTCCATCACCTTGTCGTCGGTGATGATGATCTCCCCGCGCTTCTTTTTTCCGCCGTCATTGTCCATGGCCTCGACCACCAGCTCCAGGAGGTTGAGCAGCTTGCGGCCGTCGCCGCCCGACAGGCGGAACAGGGCCGTGGTTTCCTGAAGGCGTACGGATTTCTCCCGCAGCCAGTCATCCGTTTCCAGGGCCTTGTGCAGCAGTTGCAGCAACTGCTCTTCTTCCAGGGGGCGCAGCACATAGACCTGGCAGCGGGACAACAGGGCGGCGTTCACCTCGAAGGAGGGATTCTCCGTGGTCGCGCCGATGAGCGTCACCAGGCCTTTTTCCACGGCGCCGAGCAGGGCGTCCTGCTGCCCTTTGTTGAAGCGGTGTATCTCGTCGATGAACAGGATGGTGCCCTTCTGCTTTTCCGCCTGGCTGATCACTTCCCGCACTTCCCGCACCCCCGAAGAAATGGCGCTGAGGGTATAGAAGGGCACCTCCAGGGTATGGGCGATGATGTGCGCCAGGGTGGTCTTCCCGGAGCCCGGGGGGCCCCAGAGGATCATGGAGGGCACCTTGCCCTGCATGATGGTGCGGTACAGCACCGCATGGTCGCCGGTCAGGTGCTCCTGGCCGAGGAACTGCTCCAGCTGCAGGGGACGCATCCGTTCAGCCAGGGGAATGGTCGGGCTTTTCATGCGCAAAAAATTAGTCGAACCTAAAATCAGACCGCCCTGCCGTAGCGGGCAGGGCGGCACTTATTCCTTAGTATGCTGGCGTCACTGGGCATCGTTCTGCCGGAAGAACTCCAGCACCTGCCGGGCCTCCTCGTCGGTTACGCCCTGGTCGGTCATCTGGGTATGGTTGAACTCCTCAAATAAGCCCTGGGCCACGGGATCCTTCTGGACCATCTCGACAGGATTCGTCATCATGTTCATGATCCACTCCGGGGTGCGGATCTTGGTGATGCCCTTGAGTCCGGGGCCGATGAGGCGCGCTTCGGTGGCCTGGTGGCAGGCCGTGCACTTGGTCTGGAACACCTCTTTGCCGGCTGCCGCCATCTTCGCATCGATAGATGCGGGAATCTGCACGCTGGTGAACTTGCCCACCCCTTTGGAGTCACTGGGGGCATTCATGTCGAAGCCGGACGCCGCGCTGCTGTCCGCCGCCGGCGCCGCCGGCTCCTCCGTGCTGCCGGCATTGCTCACCGGACCTTCATCTAGGTTGCCTGTGTTGTTGCCGCCGCCGCCACAGGAAAATAACCCGGCGCAAAGCAGCACTGCGCCAAATCTCAAAACTGTTTTCATTATGCCATTGATTTTTTAAGTGTGTGGGCTTGAATCCCACCGCTAAATTACTCATTTTCGGGCCTTGGATGGGAAAATTAATTTTACCGGGCAGTGCTTCCTGCCGCCCGCTTCCCCTTACGCACCAGGCCTTCCAGGGGGCTGTCCGTGATGTGGCCGTTCCCCGCCCGGATCTCCGCCGCCAGATGCTGTACCGTGGTCTCTGAGAGCAGGGCCCGCAGACCCTCCCTGTAGAACTTGAATTGCTCATGCATGGGGCAGGGCCGCTTGTCCGAGCAGTGCTTCAGGCCCAGTGCGCAGCGGTGGAAAAAACCATCGCATTCCAGCGCTTCCAGCACCCGGATGACGGGCACCGGTTTGGACTGGGACGAGAGAAAGAAACCCCCGTTGGGGCCTTTGGTAGACTGCAGGACCCCGGCCTTCACCAGGGTCTGCAGGATCTTTCCGGTAAAAAACATGGGCGATTCAATCTCCTCGGCGATCTCCTTGATGCCGATCTTGTGTTCGTCGCTGCTGCCGAGGGCGACAAAGACCACCGCCTTCAGCCCATATTCGCAAGTCTTGGAAAACATCGGTTTCTTCGTTGCATTAGGGAAAAACTACGGGAAGGGTCGCTTTTGGGATATCCAGTCCCGTAATACCCGCCTTGGCCGCGAATCCAGGCAGAGGGTAAAGTTACCGCATTATGGACAGAGTCGCATAATTTTCTGGGCCCTCTCGCGGCCCTT
>CBINPH010000154.1:0-7764 GCA_966252445.1 uncultured Chitinophagaceae bacterium
GGATGGTATTGTGCAGGGTGACCCGTCCGTCCTGGGTCGGTACGCGGTCCACCACGTCATGCCCTTCCACCCGGGCGACGACGGCCGAGCCGTCGGCATTGACCCGCTCGTAGAACGGATATTCCTCGAAAGCCGTGATGCGCAAGGCATAGGAAACCCCTTTGGTAAAGACGGGATAGCGGAACAGGTATTTGTCCCGGCCCGTCTGGCTGTTATCCACCAGGGGGATATCCTGCTGTTCTCCGCTCAGGGTTTGCAGGTGATAAATCGAATCCCCGAAATAGGCGAGGGGCTCCAGGCCGTTCTTCATTTGGGTGATGCGGACGCTGGGGGCCACCCGCTTGATGAATTGGTAGCTGTCGTTGTAATGGACGGTGTCGGTAAACTGCTGGTAGGTCCACTGTCCATCCGCCGCGGGCATGGAATCCCTGTGGGTATAAGGGATGCTGCGGGAGAGAAACTTGTTCGTCAGGTCCAGGGTCAGCGCCTGCCCTTCGAGCAGGTCTCCCCAGCCGGTGGCTTGCACCTGGGTGGCGTTGAATTTTTCAGGCAGCAGATCCGCCGCGAATTCGCCGGTGAGGGAGTCCGGATAGATGATGATCCGGTCCTGGCGCCATACCACCCGGCTTCGGTGAAGCGCGGCTGAATCCGCCCCGCCGGGCAGCAGGTGGTCGACCACGACGGCGCTGTCCGCAGCGCTGCCCGTGAGCCGGTACTTGTTGCCGGAAGGCAGTTCAAGGGTGATGGCCAGCACCTTCCCCAGGTTGTTGGTCGACAGCGAATGTCCCAGGGGATAAGCTTCCTGGACGGCTCCTCCGGCGACGCGGCCGATGAAACGTACGGTGGTGCTGTCGTAGAGGATGCGCTCGCTGACAGGGCCCTGGTAGTTTACATTGTGCCCCAGCCGGTCCGTGATCCGGCCCCCGTGGATCAGGATGTGGTTGTTTTTGATGGCGGCCACCTCATGAACCCCAACGGGGACGGAAATGGTGAACTTCCCCTCCGCGTCCGTTTCGAGGAGATCCCCGTTCGCTGCCTGCGCAAACTGGCCGTCTATTTTGAACTGCACCCCGCGCACCGGCACGGTGCTGTTGCGGTAGTAGACGTACCCGGATACCGGAAACGATGACTTATCGGTAAAGTTGACCGTAAAAGCCGGCGAATCGTCCGAGATGAAGCGGTTCACGATCGCCGGCTCGAACTGGTGGGTGCCGTACAGCGCTGCGATGCTATAGACTGTGCCGTCACCGACGTAGGGGATCCCCGTGATCAGGTAATTCCCGGTGCTGTCCGTATAGGCTTTCAGGGAGAGCTGTTCCGCGCTGGGGATGATGGAGCTGCGGCTGACATACCGGGGATCCATCCGCCCGTCGTTCCGGTGGTAGTCGCCATCCTGATGGGCCAGGTCGTAAAACTCCCCGGCTATGGTCTCGTCGAAGTGCCAGCATGCAGCAAGCCCTTTTTCCGTTCCGGTGAGCAACCTGCTTCCGTCCCGCAGCAGCTCTTCCCGAGACAGGGCCCTGTTCCAGATGCTCATTTCATCCAGATAACCCCGGAAAGCATGCCCGGCGTGGTTGCGCCCGATATACACCTGCCGGGCCGGATCCGCCACGGGCGCATAGGGGATGGTCGCCTGGGCCAGCGCGCTGTCGTTCATCAGCAGGGACAGGGTGTCGCCGCGGTGTACCGCGGCCAGGTGAACGAAGGCGCTCTGACCTCCTGTATACGGGGCGCTGACGCTGTGTTCCCCATAGCGGAAATACAGCCGCCCCTGTTCATCGAAGCCCAGCTCATATTGTCCTTCCCGGCTGAAGATGACCTGCTCCCTGGGCTGAGGATCGTCCGGCCGCATCCAGAGCTGCAGGGTCAGCGCCGAGTCCTCCAAAGGCGTGCGCAGGGAGTCCAGCCACAAAAAGCTCCCGGCCTGGCCGTTCAGGTAAATGCTTTGTCCCAGGGCTACGTCGCCCTGGTCTTCCAGACGCAGGGTCACCCCGGTGACCGCCTGGCCGTTCTCAAAGGTGACCCTTCCCGACAGGACCCCTGTCGGGCTCCTGAAGCCCAGGGCCTTCAAGGTGTCATGGGCATACCGGACCTCGTTGTTGCAACGCACGGCACCCACCACGCGGTATTCGTAATATATTCCCGGCGCTCCCTTGGTATCCTCGGTGACCAGGTTCGTGGTGCCGCCGCCGGCTACATTGGCGATCTGCAGGAAGTCGTCCAGGGAGCCATATTTCCGCCGCAGGACCAGGAAATTGTCGAATACGCCATCCGCCGCCCAGCGCAACTCCACCCGGTCGGGGAAGTAACCTTTCGACACCCTCAGGTCGTGTATCGTGCCGATCCGGACCGCCAGAATAGTCCCCGGCACCTGGATCTCGGGCGTATGGCCATAGCCGTTACCCAGGCTCAGGCTCAGGGTGTAGGCTACCTCGTTGCAATACGGGATATTTTCGTCCACATAGGTGCCTGCCCGCGCCTGTTCTTCGGTGAGATGGATGGTTTCGAGCACGGAGCCCGTCGTCTTGTTGACCTTGGTGAGGGTCAGGGTGCTTCCTGCAGGCCAGAGGCCGGAGAAGGGCTCCCAGCGCAAGATGGCGGAGGGTCCCAGGTCATCGAGGATGACCGTGTCGGCCGCCAGGTTGGCCCCGATCCGGACATCCACGGCGGTCCGGCGGGCGATCTGCCATCCCCAGGGACCGTCCGAGTGCGTGCGCCGCAATCGGTAATACACGCGGCTGCCTCCCGCCAGGTTGGCCAGGTTGTCCTCCACGGTGTACGTCTCCCTGGCCGGGTCGTAGGGAAAACTGGCTATGTGGACGACCTGGGCGGCAAAATCGGCATCCGTGGACCGCTGCACTTCAAATTCATCCCCATCCAGGACGTCCACACCCGGCAACGTGTTTACCTGCCAGGAAAGGGTCACGGTGTCCCGCCCGTCGTAGACGGCCTTCAGGCTGTCCGGCCAGATATACGGGGGCAGCAGGACCGGCTGGGGCTCCATGTCGTAGGTAAAATAATTTCCCATGCCCGTGGCCGTGGTATGGAGGAGATGGACGGATTCGTTATTGCTCATCGGCAGATCGAAGGATCCGCTGTTCTCCGTATGGCCGTGTGCAATATCCCCGTCCATGTAATGCTGCATGGTGTACTGATAATTGCCGAAGTTGCCGATGTCGCCGCGGTAGGCATAGTTGACCCGGATCATGCCCGGCTCATCCGATATGGCGGTGGACAGATCGGCAAAATAGCGGGGGAACACGGGCATGTCGTAGCCGGAGGAATCCGTGTCGCTATACGTGTCGGAAGTTCGATCGGCGACATATGGTGCCCCCATAATGACATGGGCGGAAAAGATGAGGTGCTGCCCGGTCTGTGCCGGCGGGACATACCACCTGATCTCCTGGTCGATCGGTCCGTCCCCGCCCCATTCGTGCTGTTGGGTGTTGCCCACCGTAATAAAGGAGGACCAGTTGCCGTCCCCCAGGCTCAGGCGGACCCCTCCCCAACGGACCTTCAGGAAGATCCCCTGATCGTCGTCGTTGGAGAACCGGTATTCAAACATGGGATATTTGGTGGTGTTCCCGGCGTACTGGAAGGAGGCGTAGCTCCCGTCTTTCAGATACCAGTAGCGGTCCGCAAAATTGCCGGTGCGCAGCATGAAGCGGATATAGAGCCCATATTCATCCTGGCCCTGCCCCAGGTAGGCCAGGGCATGCTCAACGAGGTCCTCGCCCCGGATGTCGCCCGGCTGCTGGGCCTGGGCGGTGGTGGGGCTGCCGGCGCAGCGCAGGGCCAGGATGGCGGCGCAGAGGATGGCGCGGAACGGGCGGATGAGCGGCAGGGATGAAAATTTGGCAGGGCGGCCGGACCATGCCGTAGGGAGGCCGGTACCGGCCGGGGTGCCGGAATAGCAATGGTTCATCATGGATAGTTTTGGTTGGCCCGGCATAGGGTCGGCGTATGGCCGCCTGCGTGACGGCATACACAGGCCCTCCGGTGTCGCAAGTCTACGGCGGCCGATCCGCCCAGGATGCCGAATTTGGGTCAATAAACCCTAAATTTGGGACACATATCCTTCGGAAAGCCGCTTCCATACATGAAAAACTGGCAGATCATCCTCTTGTCCGGGATGTTGGTCCTTGGCTGCGCCCCTGCCCAGGGCCGGCAGGGCGTTGCGGAGGGGGGAAGCCTGCAGCATCCCGCATATACCCTGGATGCCGGCAACGGGTTGCCGCAGGGCTTTGTCACCGGCATTGTCCAGGACAGGCAGGGTTTTATCTGGCTGGGAACCCGCGGCGGCCTGGTGCGTTATGACGGCTATACCTGCAGGGTGTTCAAAAACGATCCCCTGGACAGCAACAGCCTGGCCTCGGACATCATTTTTGCCCTTCAACTGGATCGGGAAAACCGCATCTGGATATTTTACGAGGGCCACCGGTTAGACCTGTTTGACCCGGCCACAGGCGCCGTGCGCCATGTGGGACCCGGGAGCCCCCTGTCCTGGCTGGCGGAGCAGTCAGGGGAATGGCACTGCGGTTTATACCAGGACCGCGGCGGCCGCTACTGGACGACTTCCGTGTCGGGCGCCTTCCGCCATTTCACCCTGGAGGACCCCCGTCCGGTGCCGGTGTCCCTTCCCGCGGGGTGCTCGGTCACCGGCATCCAGGAAGATCAGCAGGGGCAGCTCTGGGTCTGCACCACGCGGAGCCTGGGCATCATCCGCGGGGATACCTTTGTCCGGGTCTCGGACTTGCCGGTCGCCGCGGACTATAATCAGTATCGCCTCGGGCACATGGCGCAGGACGCCGATGGAAACTGGGTGATCGGCCACATGGGTTGCGTGGAGATCTATCACCCCGGAGGAGCGTGGACGGTGGTGCCGACGCCATTTCCCGCGCAGGGTACCCGTTTCGTGCTGCGGGGGCCGGATGGAAAAATATACCTCAATGCGGCCAACGAGGTTTTTCGCCTGGACAGCGACCGTCGCCTGTCCAGGGTATGGCGCAATCCCCATGTGCCCGGAGATCTGCAGTCGATGGCGATCGACCGTTCGAACGTGCTATGGGTGGGCACCAACACCTTCGGTGCCCGGCTGATCAATCTCTCCTCCAGGGGTTTCCATTCTTTTCCATACCGCTTCGGTTTCCTCGACGATGTGCTGTACCAGCTGGGCTTGCCCGCCCGTCGGGCGCCCTACCGCGAGAATGTGGTGTCCTACCTGTTCCGGTCTGCCCGCGACCGGCAGGGCCATCTGTGGTTCGCCAACCTCAGCCCGCCCCGGGATTCGGGCCGTGCCGGCGGATCCCTGACCCTGTACCGCAGCGGTCCGGAGGGGTTTCAGGGTTTCCGCATCAGGACCAGGGCCGCCGCCTGGCTGCAGCTGACCTTCGATGCCGCAGACCGCTGCTGGGCCATCCTCCGCTATGGCAGCACCGGCCCTTGTGTGCTGGCCCGGGTCCACCCGCAGGAGGGGGTCCTGGAACCCCTCGTGCAGCTCCGCGCTGCGGACGCCGACATCTCGTACCTGACCCGCTGCGGGCAGGGCCTCTGCGTCATCTGTCGGGACCGTCTCTGTTTCGTGGATCCCTCCACAGGCACCGTCAGGGAATATCCCGCCGCCGGACATTTCAGCAGTGAGCGTCTGCTGATGGCGGTGCCCGATCCCTCGAGGGACAGTGTCCTGTGGCTGGCTACCATGGGCGGGGGCATCGTGCGGCTCGATGCCCGCAGCGGCGCGGCGCAGGTGTTTACCACCGCGGAGGGCCTGCCCGACAACACCGTGTATGCCATCCTCCCTGATGCGGCGGGCTATTTTTGGTGCAGCAGCAACAAAGGTATCTTCCGCTTCTGCAGGGAGGACGGGCAGGTGCTGTCGTTCACGCAAAAGGACGGCCTGCAGGGGAACGAGTTCAACCGCTTTCATTTCCTGGCGGCGCAGAACGGGGAGTTCTTTTTCGGCGGCACGCAGGGGTGGACGGCCTTTTATCCGGATTCCATCCGCCTGGATGTGTTTCGTCCTCCCGCGGTCATTACCGACATCCGGGTGGACAACCGGTCTCTTTCCGCGCAGCCCGGCTGGAAGGATACCCTGATTAACACGGTAAGGGATATACGAATTTCTCCCCGCCAGCATGCCCTGCTCATCACCTTTGCGGGTCTTCAGTTTAATCTCCCCGGCGCGGTCAATTACCGTTACCGGCTGGAGGGTTTTGACGAGGACTGGGTGTATGCCGGCGAGGACCACACCGTCCATTACACCAACTTGTCCCCGGGCCGCTATGTGTTCCGCGTCTGCGCCGCTAATATGGCCGGCGCCTGGGGCCCGCCTTCCGAGGCGCTCACGATCCATGTCCGGCCCCCCTGGTGGGGAACCTGGTGGGCTCTGGCGCTTTTCGGGCTGGCGGCCATCGCGGCGGTATATGCCGTTTTCCTCAACCGGACCCACCGGCTGCGCATCCGTCATGCGATGGCCCTCAAAGACAAAGAAGCGGAGCAGTGGAGGACCCTGGACGAAATGAAGAGCCGGTTCTTTTCCAACATCACGCACGAGCTGCGCACCCCCTTGTCCCTGATCCTGGGATCCCTGGAACAATCGATGGCGGACCGGGATACCACGCCGCTGACCCGCTCCCGGCTGTCCCGGGCACAGCGACATGCACGGGAGCTGTTGCAACTGATCAACCAGCTGCTTGACCTGTCCAAAACGGATGCCGGCCGCATGCCGGTAACCCTGGCCCGCGGCCACCTGGAGGCTTTTATCGGGGAGGGCGTCCGCCAATTTGACGAGCAGGCCGGGGAGAAGGCGATAAAGCTGCGCTTCGACAGCGATGCCCCAGGGGAATTCATGTTCGATGCGGACAAATGGCATAAGATCCTGGTCAACCGGGTGTCCAACGCGCTCAAATTTACGCCCGGAGGCGGGCGTGTCACGGTTTCGCTGACTGCGCGGCCGCTGGGCGGGGAGGAGGCCGAAGTGACCCTGCGGGTCAGCGACAACGGCATCGGCATGGAAGAAGATGAGCTGCCCCTGGTGTTTCAACGTTTTTACCAGGCCGACGACTCATCCACCAGATCCTACGGGGGCACGGGTATAGGTCTGGCCCTGGTCAAAGAGCTGACCGAGCTGATGGGGGGGCGCGCGTCTGCAGAAAGCCGGCCGGGAGAGGGCTCTGTCTTTCAGGTCGTCCTGCCCCTGCGGCGTGCCCTCCTGCCGGCACCGGCCGGCACCCCGCCCATCCCCGAGGCTCCCTGGTTGTTGCCGCAGGAGGAACCCCTGCCGGAGCTGCCCAGGCAGCTCAGCCCTTCCGCAGCCCTCGTCCTGGTCGTCGAAGACCACCGGGAGCTCAACCACTTCATCGGGGAAGCCCTGGGCCCTCATTACCGGGTCATGACCGCTTACAACGGCCAGGAGGCGCTGGAGATGGCGCGGACCAGCCTGCCCGACCTCATCGTCAGCGACATCATGATGCCTGGCCTGGACGGCTATGGACTGTGTGAAGCGATCAAAAGAGATGCCGGCACCAGCCACATTGCCGTCATTCTCCTCTCGGCCAAGGCTTCTCCGGAGAGCATTCTGAAAGGTTTGCAATATGCCGCGGACGAATACCTGACCAAGCCGTTTTCCCCGGCGGAACTGCAGATGCGCGTGCAGAACCTGCTGGCTCATCAGCAGCGGCTCAAGACCCATTATCAACAGCAGTTCGCGGTCCCGGACGCGCCGGTGAATGCCGGCGACAATCCCGTCCTCTGCCGCCTGTATGC
>CBINPH010000155.1:0-7726 GCA_966252445.1 uncultured Chitinophagaceae bacterium
GGCGCAGATCCCGCAGGTCTCCCCGTCCGCCACATTTCCGCAGACGGCGCAGAAGCGGATGTCCCGCCGCATGCGGATGAGGGCCTCGCCCAGGTTCTCCACCGCACCCTGCTCCTGCTTGAGCAGGTGCAGCACCAGGCGCAGGGCCGTTTTCTGGCCTATGCCCGGCAGGCGGGACAGCTCCGTGACGGCGTTCTCGATCAGGGTGGAAGAGAAGACCATGGCGCAAAGGTAGGCGAAAAGCGGCTGGCTGCCCGCCTGGGAATGTTGGGATTTGTTTCCTATTTTTGCCTCTGCAAACGCAAAACACCGAATTATGCATCCGAACGGCATGACGCACCCGCAGGTTTCCCATGTGATGGGGCACCTGGGCCTTGCCCTGGTCCTCATCGGGGCCTTTATCCTCGTCACTTTCCTGCTGGCCAAGTATGTCTTCTTCCGGCGCATCACCCGGCAGCACGAGTTCGAATGAGCCTGACCCCGCTCAGGGGCCGAAAGAAAATCTCAGGTCCGTTTTTTCATTGTCCCAGTTGGCCTTGACGGAAAAGGTCTGCGGCAGCGTAATGACCTTCTCGGGCTGCCTTTTCTCCGCACAGTAGTAACAGCCGGTGTCCCAGTGCCCGTTGCCGTTGTCGTCCTTCAGGATACGGATGCCGTAATCGCCGGGATTGAGAAAGGCCTTTTTCCACACGTTGTTTTCCAGGGGCGAGCTGAAGAGCACCTGGTCCCGCTGCACCAGCTGGACCACGTAGTGCTGGCTGCTGTCCACGTCGACGAAATGCAGGGCCAGGGTGCCGTAGTCCGACAGGCTCTTCGTGGTGAAACTCGTGGTGTCCGGCTTGGCCAGGCGCAGCCCGCCCGTGTCCAGGGCGAAGCTGCTGTCCACGATCAGCCGGTAGGGGGTGTTTTCCTTCCAGGCATACTCCAGGCGTACATCCTGCCCGCCCGTATCCAGGGCATAGCTGAAAGCCACGGGGCGCAGGGTGGTGTCCTCCTCCAGCCGGAGCAGGCTGCTGTCGGCCCGCCGCAGCGGCGCGCTGAAGTGCAGGTGCAGGGGCTTGTCCAGGTCCTGCTTGCCCTCGTTGAGGTCCAGGCTGAAGGCCAGCTTGCGGGCCTTGGCCGCCGCGGAGTCCGTGGCCGTGGCCTTCGCCGGGGCCAGGGTATCCGGAGGCACCTCTTCCCGGAAAAGATACAGGGCCAGGTCACTGCGGTTGCTGTCGAGGACCAGCGGGGCGCCGGGGAAAGCGATGGCTTCCGTGCTGTCGTCATAGCGCAGATCGCCGTTGACGTCTTTGAGGACGAAGAGCTTGAAGGTGTCGTGGGGCAGGTTCTGGAAGGCGAAGGACCCGTCGGCGAGGCTGCGGGTATAGTATAGCGGGGCCGACTTGCTGACCACAGAATCTTCCATCTGGTCATAGAGCATGACCGTCACATTGCTGTCCGGTATGCCGGTGCTGGCCTGGAACAGCTTCCCGGCGATCTGCAGGGAGTCCAGGTAGTCGCCGGTGGAGAACACGTAGCGGAAGTTCCGGAAGGGGTTGCCTTCGTTGATGTCCTGGACGGCATTGCCCAGGTTGATGGTATAGGTGGTGGAGGGCTTCAGGGTGTCGTTCCACTTGATGGTGACGGAGCGCAGCTTGGCCGTGACCCCAGGCTGACGCTCGGGGTTGGGGGCAATGATCATCTGCTTCTGCAGGTCTTGCACCTGGACGTATTCGCTGAATTCCAGGGTAATGGAGCGGGCATCGAAATGCAGGGTGGAGTCGGGGGGATCCGCGCTGAGCAACACCGGCGGCAGGCTGTCCCGGGGGCCGCCCGTGGGCGCGACGATCTGGGCGCAACGCGGCATCGCGGACACGACAAGGATCATGATCAACAAGTAGGCCGGAAGGCGCCGCATGCTGGGATTTTTTGCAAACATAGGGCATTCGCCACAGAAGCCGGCCGGCTCAGCCCTTGAGGATCTTCTGGTAACTAACGGTGATGCCCTTGATCAGGGAGGAGCTGAAGCCCTGGTGCTCCATTTCGTTGAGGCCGGCGATGGTGCAGCCCTTGGGGGTGGTCACCTTGTCGATCTCCTCTTCGGGGTGACGGCTGCTGCGGATGAGCAGCTCGGCGGCCCCTTTCACGGTCTGGGCGGCGATCAGGTTGGCCGTACGCACGTCGAAGCCGATCTCTATGCCGCCCTGTATGTTGGCCCGGATATAACGCAGGGCGTAGGCTATGCCACAGGCCCCCAGCACCGTGGCGGCGTCCATCAGTTTCTCGTCGATAGGTACCGCCACGCCCAGCTGCCCGAAGAGACCGGAGACCCATTCCACCTGCTCGGGGCTGGCCTGGCGGTGGCAGATGCAGGTCATGGACTCGCGGATGGCGATGGCGGTATTGGGCATGGCCCGGAACAGGGGTAGCCCCGCAGGGGTGATCTCCTCCAGCTCGGAGAGCCAGAGGCCGGTCACCACGCTGATGAGCAGCTGCCGACCGGGATCCAGCGCCGGAGCCACCTGTGCCAGCACTTCCTTCACGTTGTAGGGTTTCAGGGCGACCAGGACGACCTCCGCGTCGCGGACGGCTTCGGTGTTGTCCGACAGCACGCGGACGCCCTGCCGGGCAAAGGCGTCGAGGGCCTGGGGCTGCCTCCGCGTCATCGTCAGCGCGTCGGGTTGCAGGAAGCCGGCATCCAGGAGGCCCTGGGCGATGGAAGAGCCCAGGTTGCCCCCGCCGATGATGGCGATCTTTTTCGTGGCCATGGGATTGGGTTTGGCGGCAAAGGTACATTTTTCACGGCGGCTGTTCGGGGCTCCAGGGCGTATGCCTGATGACTTGGGCCTCCGGCCCCTGGGTCTCCTGCCCAAACTAACCCCGCTGCAAACACTGGGAGGACATCGTACCGCAATTCTCAGCACCCGAGACGCTCCGCAAAATTGCGCAGCGCCGACCGGTACCCGTGGTATTCCTCCGGCGGCTGGCTCCTCCGGAAGTTTTCGGCGAGGCGCAGGGCAACCTCCAGGCTGAAGCCGCGCTGGGGCAGGAAGGGAAAATATCCCCGCTGGCGCAGGTGTTGCGCCAGGTACTCCTGCTCCGTCTGCCCCGGGGTGGGCACCAGCACGGCGCGGCGGCGCAGGCGCAGCAGGTCCATGACGCTGGAATAGCCCGAGCGGCAGAGGACCAGCGCGCTGCCCAGCAGCGCCTCGTTCAGGGCCTCCGCATCCAGGTGGCTGACCACCCGTATCCCCCCGGTAAGCCGGCGGTCCTCCTGTTGCCCGGGGAGGCCCCGCACGATAAGCATGGAGCGGCCGGCGGCAGGGGCCTGCCGCATCACCAGGGCCTCCAGGCGGCTTCGCTCCGGCTCCGGCCCTGAGAGCAGGACCAGCAGGTCATAGCGCGTCCCGGTACCTTCGCGGTAACGGAAGCGCGACAGGGGCCCTATATAGCGGCAGCGGGAGGGCAGACGGGAGGGATGGGCCAGGGCGCCGGCCAGGTTCTCTGCCCCGGCGTAGTCGGGCACCCAGCATTCCCCGAAGCGCTCCAGGTAGCGGTAGTTGATCTGCTGCAGCAGGGCGTCGGTGCCCGGAAAAGGGGAACGGATGCGGAGCTGGTGGGTGAGGATCACGGTGGGGATGCCGGGATGCCAGAGGCCCAGGCGGTTGTCGGAGAGCACCCCCTGCAGCCCCTGCTCGCGGACCTGCTGGCGCAGCCAGTCCTGCTCGCGGCGCACCGCACGCCGCAGCCGCGGCAGCTGCTGCAGCATCTTCCAGGCGAAGCCGCCCCCGCCGTAGCGGATGCCGTAGCCCGGCAGGGGCAGGATGCGCAGCGCGGGGAACGCTTCGTGCAGCAGCGCCGCATGGGGCCCTTCGGCGCCCAGCAGAACCTCGCAGCCTTCTTCCTCCAGCCCCCTGATCAGCGGTATGCAGCGCGTGGCATGGCCCAGCCCCCAGTCCAGGGGGGCTACAAGCACGCGTCGTCGTGGTTTCGGGGGAAGCGCGGGGGGCACGGTGGCGGTTTTGCACGAAAATAGGGTAATTTGCCGGGGCGCCCGAGGCCGCTGCCCTGAAATAATATCCCTGCCATGGCGTTAGAATGCACAAAACCCCCGATGATGTCCAGAGCCACCCGCTGGGTCCTGCTGCTGCTGATGGCCGCCATGCTGGCGGGTTCCTGCGCAGTCCTCAAGAAGAACGACTGCGGCTGCCCGCCCATGCCCAGCACCGGGAAAATGAAGCATTGACCCATGCGCGGGGCCGAACAGCTCCGGTACATTATTGTTATATTTGCAGCCAACACCGGTAGACATGAGCCGTCCCGAACGAGAGTTGCTGATCCTGCTGCCGCAGGGGCGCTGGAATGACACCGCCCTGGAGCGGGAGGTGCTGTTCCTGCATCGCGTGCTCGGCATCACCGAGACCATGGACACCTATGTCGCTGCCGTGGACGTGCTGGAAATGAACCGTGGCGGCCGCTGCCGCCGCCGCTGGCGCATAGAGCAGATTCTTTCCAAAAAGGTCGCCGGCCCCTTTGAGTTCATCCTCCACCGGAACTGAGGCGCCTCCGCCGTTTTCGAAAGTTCCGCTTTTCTTGTAGGTTTGCCGCGCACTTTTTCTGAAACCGCAGCCGCCATGTCCGACCATCTCCGCCTCAGGGATTTCCTGGAACCCTTGTCCTCGGAGGCTTATGCCGACGAGCCTTTCAATGAACATCAGCTGGGGCACCTGATCCGCCGCCATGACACGGAGCTTCCCGACCTGGATGCGGCTTCCGTCGTTCTCGTCGGCGTGCGCGAGCAGCGGGGCGACGGCTTCCCCATGGACAGCGCCGCGCCCGATGCCGTGCGGCGCCAGCTCTATCCCCTGTATCACTGGCACAGCGACATCGGCCTGGCCGACCTCGGCAACATCCGCCGGGGAGCGACCCTGCAGGACACCTGCGCGGCGCTGACGACCGTGACGGCGGAGCTGCTGGACCAGGGAAAGACGGTCCTGATCCTCGGGGGCTCCCACGACCTCACGCTGGCCCAGTACCAGGCGTATGCACGCAGGGAACACATCATCGAGGCAACCATCGTCGATGCGCTGATCGACCTGCATGAAGAGGACCGCCTGCCGTCACGGCATTTTCTCATGGACATGCTCACCGGGCAGCCGAACTTTATCCGCCACTACAACCACATCGGCTTCCAGAGCTACTTCATCCATCCCCGTATGCTGGAGACCCTGGACCAGCTGCGCTTCGACTGTTACCGCCTGGGCATGGTGCGGGAAAACATGGAGGACATGGAACCTGTCATCCGCCAGTCGGAGCTGTTCAGCCTGGACCTCTGCGCCCTGTGCACCGCCGCGGCGCCTGCCGCACGGCTCTCCCCCAACGGCTTGGCGGGCGACGAAGCCTGCGCCCTGATGCGGTATGCGGGGATGAGCGCCCGTCTGTCCTCGGCCGGGCTCTATGGCTACCGCGCGGAGAACGACCGCGATGAGCTGACCGCCCTGCAGGTGGCCCAGATGATCTGGTATTTCCTGGACGGGCGCGCCCTCCGCCAGCGCGAAGCCAGCCTCGACGACCGGGATGCCTTCCTCGAATTCCATGTGTCCTTCACCGACATGGAGACCTCATTCCTCAAGAGCAAGCATACCGGGCGCTGGTGGATGCAGCTTCCCGGGGCGCAATACATTCCCTGCGCCTACAAGGACTACCTCGCCGCGAGCAACAACGAGATCCCTGAACGCTGGCTGCGCGCACAAGAGCGTCCCTGACCTTCCCCAAAGGCCCGGCCCTGGCGTGTTTCCGGCCCTGCGGCACCCTGGCTGCAAATGTTAAAGAAATCCAAAGATTGCCCGGGGCGGATAATTTCTTTTTTTCCCCAAACGTTTTTCCTGAACTGCGCGTAGTATACATCAAAGCCATTTGTTTCGCGAAATGAGGCTTGGGACCATCAGGCCCGCATGGTGCGGGCGTGTGTAACTATCTTAAAACTCATAACATATGATGACCAGGAACCACTTGAGGAAAGGGGGTTGGATTTGTCTTTGCCTGTGCGCGGGGCTGCTGTTTGCCGCCTGCAACGACGACGACGACAATCCGCCGACCATGACACCGAATGAAATGAAACTTACCAAAAGCGTGTGGGGCCTCAGCGCCGCCACAGTCTCCATTACGGCAGACAGCACACATGCCAGCGTGACTGACAGCAGCATCTTTCAGCCTTGCCTGGAGGACGACAGCGTCCGCTTCGGCAGCAACCATGATTATGTGCTCAGCGATGACAGCACCAACTGCGATGGCATGGACATCCTGCCCTATGGAGAAGGCATCTGGGCCTTTACCAGCGCGGAGGACACCCTGCTGATCAAGCCCGACGGCGGCAATACCCTGCGCTGGAGCGTGGATGGCCTGTCGGATTCCACGCTGCAGGTGAGCTTCGCCGACAGCCTGGGCACCGACAGCCTGGCGCGGATCATGACTACCAAACTGACTTTTGAGGCCAGAGCAAATCCGTAGTAAAACCCTGATAGCAGGTAGCCTCTCGCGCGGGGGGCTACCTTTTTTTTTCGGGGGTGTGCAGCGGAGGCGGCAGGCGCGTTGTCTTTGACCATTAAACACCTTCCCATCACTCTTCCGTCATCAGGGAAATTTTTCGGATTTGGCTTCAAAATGGTCTGTGCATACTGACGATGCCACGCTCATCGCAGCGTGTCTACGCCACGATAGGGTGGCGCAGGAATGCTTTTATCAAAAATATTTCGACGACGCCTATCGCACATGCAACCGGTATCTGCGCCAGCACGACGACGTGATGTCCGTGGTCAATGCGGGATTCCTCAAGGTGTTCCAGCACCTGGACCGCTTCCGTTTCGGACAGGGGACACCGGGGGCCTGGATTCACCGCATCATGGTGCGCACCGCGATCGATCACCTGCGCCGCGAGCAGCGCGACCAGCTCCATGCGCCCCTGGCGCCGGAGGGTGTGGCCCTGCCCTCGGGCGAGGAAGACGCGCTGTCGCGTATGCGCGCCGACGAGATCCTGCGGCTGGTCAAAAGACTGCCGCCGGTGATGCGGGCGGTGTTCAATTTTGCCGTGGTGGAAGGATATGCGCACAAAGACATCGCCAGGGAGCTGCAGATATCCGAGAGCACGTCCCGCTGGCATCTGGCCGAGGCCAAGAAAAGGCTGCAGGTCTGGCTGCAGGGCAAGGAAACCATCTGGAATGCGTATGAAGCAAAGAGCTACACCTGAAGAATTGATTCGCCGGAAACTCTCCGAAACCGCTGTGCCGGATTACCGGGAAGGCTGGGTGGCCATGCGCGGCATGCTGGAGCAGCGTCAGCCCCAGCCTCGGGCGGCCCTGCTGCCCTGGCGCCGGATGGCTGCCGCCGCCGTGCTGCTGGCGGCCCTCGGGGGCTGGTGGATGCTGCGGCCGTCCGGACAGGACGGCCCCCCCGTGGTGGTGGTTCCGGAGGGGACCGCACCCGCCACGGCACCCGCCACGGCGCCGGCCCGGACGCCCATCCGGCCTATCGTGGCGGCCCCTTCCACGCACCCGCTGCCGGCGGCTGTCCTGGCGCCGTTTTCCGGCCCGACCCCGTCCCGGCATCCTTGGCCGCCCTTGCCTGTGCTTACCGCGCAGGGCCTGCAGCTGCAGGAAACGCCGGCGCTGCCGGCGCCGGCCCTCTCCGGCCCCGCCCCGGCTGCCGCTCCTGCGGGCGCCGTCCGGCGACCTGCCCCGCCCCTGCT
>CBINPH010000156.1:0-7656 GCA_966252445.1 uncultured Chitinophagaceae bacterium
ATCTTGAGCAAATCGATCGCAGTCGACAGTGAACGCATGAATCCTTCTTCGGAAAGGATCCAGCCACCGGAGAACCCCAAGAACGGGGACCATTTGTATCCCGGTGCAAACTTGGAGGATCCGTCATACCGGAACACGCCTTCGAACAAATAGCGGCTTTTAAGCCTGTACTCCAGGCGCATATAGGCCGAGTTCAAGCCATAGCCGTTCTTTGTTTCGTCATTATACTGTTCATTGGCCGCTCCTGCACTCATGGTAGGTAGCCCTGTGGAAATAAGGCCATAGCGCCGGTAAGCGGAAAAGGCCCTGTAGTGATTGGCCTCTTGAGAGTAACCGGCCAGCAGTTTGACCTCCTGGTTCTTCAGTTTCCGGTAGGTATACGTGGCGTTGATGTTGCCGACGATGTACCTGATGCGATTATAGTCGGTCCCGGCGCGATTCAGACCGCCAAAAGCCGTTTGAACAAAGTTGTCCAGGGCGTCATACATCGGAAAATCCAGGTTGGCCCATTCCGTCTCGGTCACATCATAGTTCCCCGAGAGTTCTCCGGAGATCATCAGATTCTCGATGGGCTTCAGCTCGAAGCCCAGCATGCCATGCAGGATATACGAGAGGTCGGTGGTGTTGCCCCCGGCTACGGCATAGGCTATGGGATCATAAAAACCCCCTATATCCATGAAATGCCCGCCGGTCGTATAGGGCTCAAGGGTGGTTTGGGTAAAGAAAAGTGAACCCTGCAAACCACCGTTGCCGCTTCCTGTGTAATTATAAGGCTCAATGACCTTCTGGGTGCCGATATGGATATTGGATTTAATCGTTAAATACGGGCTGACCGTGTAATCGTTCTTCAGGGTAACCAACAGACGCTTCTTGTAGTTTGAGCCATAAGCCAGCATTCCGTCTTGGTCTACATAATTGACGGACTCATAATAACTGAACCTGTTGGTCTTTCCCGAAACCGATATGTTGTAGTCCTGCAACAATGACGGATCGAACATAATATCGTTCCAGTCATAATATCCCAGGTAATAGGGATGGTCATTCCCATAGGGCTCACGCATCAGGTACTGGCGGTTGTTGCCTTTTATCTTGTCGAAGGTGATGTTGTTGTCGCGCACGAAATTGACCGCCCCGGTAAAGGCATTCGTGGTCTGCCCGTCGTTCACATAGGCCTCGTTCTGCATTTCATACAACTGCAGGATATTGGTCGGCTGACGCATAAGCGAGGGTTTTTGTATGGTCAGTCCTGCAGAAAAATTGAGCAGTGGCGTCTCGGACCGTCCACGTTTGGTCGTCACGAGGATGACACCTCCGGCGGCCCTGGCCCCGTAAATGGCCGCCTGCCCGTCTTTCAGAATGCTGATGTTGTCCACATCATCGGGATTGATATTGTCCAGCGCGCTGGCGTCGCTGCTGGGCTGAGGTATGCCATCCACCACCACCAGCACACCAGGTGCACTTCTGGAGGTGATTCCCCTGATGGTGATGTTATTCTTAGAGCCTTTCAAATTACCGGTAGTGCTGCGTGTGATCTGCAGGCCCGCACTCACGCCTTGCAGCAGGTCGGTCATTTCTGTAGCCGGGCGGCTTTTGAGCACCGTGTTGTCGATCACCGAAATGGCTCCAGTGAGTGTCTTCTTGGTCTGGGTGCCATATCCGACGACGACCACCTGATTGGCCGCAGCCACAGCTGGAAGGAGCTGGATGGTAACCGATGTCTGATTGCCGATATTGAGTTCCACGCTGGCATATCCCACATAGGATACGACCAGCGTAGCTGCCGGTTCGGCGTCAATGAAAAACTCGCCGCGGGCGTTTGACTGGGTGCCCGTTTGCGTACCTTTCACCATAACGGTGGCTCCTTCCAGTGGCTGACCGTCGTTGCCCAGCACTTTGCCGGATATTCGGACGGGGACCTGGCCTCCGTCGGGCGCCGCCGTGCCCGCGGGCATGGGGATGACTCGTGCCGAGGAATGCGCCCCTGCCTGCTCCCATATGCCCGAGACCAGGAAAGTGATGGCCGTTAAGAAAACAAAGGGTGAAATCGTGCAGGGAGGGTTAAAGGACCTATGGCTCCCTTTTTGGTAAGTAGTATCCTTAGCCATATATTTGCATTGAATTCAACAAAATGCTGGATGTCTGTTAATCGGGCGTTTAGCCGATTCTGGCCGAAAGCGTTGCCCCGCTTTCGGCTTCTTTCTGCTGAGGGTTATGGGCTCATATCAAAAGATTTAGCTCGTTCAACATTCCCGCCGCTAGGGCAAGGATTGCAAGTATTGAAGGGAGGCCGGGATCTGCCGCGCAGCATCCGGCGCCTCGTCCTCGATGTAAAATTTGTCGACGCCCGTCAGCAGGGCCGCCCGTAAAACCGCCGGTATGTCTATGGTGCCCCGGCCCAGGACGGTGCTGCTGGTGTCCGGTGCGGATCCGCTGTATCCCCCGGTAGGTGTGCCCTCAGCCATGTCCTTGAGATGCAGGGCCACGAAGCGTCCCGGGTATTTCTTAAGCAGCAGGGCGGGATCTTGTCCACCGGCCCATACCCAGAAGATATCCAGCTCGAAGTCGGCGATCCCAGGGGTCATCTGGCTGACCATCACATCCAATAAGGTGCCTCCCCCTGAGGCGGGTACGAACTCGTATCCATGGATATGGTACATGAAGTGCAGGTGCCTGGCCTGCATGGCGCTGCCCACCTGATTGAACAAATCGGTGGCTTTGTCCACATCCTCGCGGGTCAATTGCCGGCCATGGGGGATCCAGCTGCAACCCACATACTGGACGCCCAGTGTCCTGGCGTCGCTGATCACCTTATCCAGGCTGTCCCGCAAGAGCTCGTAGCTGCAAAGCAAACTGGTCGGTCTGAGCCCGTACCGGGACAACACGCGCTTCAGGTCCTTTGCGGTATGCCCGTACAGCCCCGCCAGCTCCACTTCCCGGAATCCCATCTGGCGCATGGCCTGCAGGCCTCCGGCAAAGTCCTTTTGCAGCTCGGCACGCAAGCTGTAGGTTTCGAGTCCGACCCTGTCTTTCAAGGCCCGGCCCAGCGACGGCAGTGTCTTACCCGTGCCGTTCTGCAGCCACAGGTCCACGCGCGGCGCTTCCCAGTTGTAAGGCTTGTCCAGAATATCCATATCGCCGTCACCATCCAGGTCAGCCACCCGGGCTTCATGGAAGCCTACACCGGTGGTGAACACCGTGCGCCGGAAATGGCCCCGGCCGTCGCCGTAGAAAATGAACGACTGGGCGCCGGGGTTGTCCGGGGTGGTGTTCTTCTCCGTCCATTTGGCCATCTCCGCAGCAAAAATATCCAGGTTCCCGTCCCCGTCGATATCGGCCACCTCCAGGCTGTGGCAGTGGATAAGCGGGGTGTCGATCAGAACATGCCCATGCCAGGAGGAAGGATCTGTAGGGTCGCCGGTACACGCATACCATTTGAGATATCCTACGCCATCGCCCGGTGAAACCACGATATCCAGGGTCTTGCCCGGCCTGAACTTACCCACGGCCACACGGCCTCCCGCTTCGGCAAACCGGACGGCCTTGAACTGGTTGTGGCCCAGGTACTTGAACCAGTAGTTGCCAGCCAGCAGGTCGGTATGCCCGTCTCCATCCACATCTCCGGCAGCGGTGCCTTCCGCATACCACGACCCTTTCTCGCCGGCGCTCCCGTTGAGGACCGGAAAATAAGGCCAGGGAGACTGCCGGGGATTTTCCGGAATAGTGGCCATGAACAGCGTTTTGACCTGCTGATTCCAGAAAGCAAGCTGCATTTGTCCGTTCTGCAGGAACTTTCCCCAGCGCTGGTCATGATGCTGATGGCCTCCACCGCTTTTGATGACATGCCTTTTCCATGATACACCTGGATTATAATGCGGATAAGGGTTTTCCCACCACCAGACCTCGCTGCCCTGGTAATCGGCGCCAAAGACCAGGTCAGGATCTCCGTCCCCGTCGATGTCATACACCGCTCCCCCGGCTTCCACGGTCTGGTATGAGGAATCGATCACGTAGCGCTCCCATCCCTGCCTCACCCGCCGGTACCAGACCAGGGCTGGCGCTGTTTCGCGGAAAGACAACACAAAGTCATTGATGCCATCACCGTCCAAATCATGGACGACGGCCCCTGTCTGCTGATGACTCTTCCCCGGCACGGGCAACTGCCCTTGCGAGGAAGACAAGTGCGTCCATCGAGGGGCCTGCCGGGCCTTCAGCCTGGTGGGCGAACCCATGAGGGAAACGGTCAACACTACGCCCGAGACGGCGGCCGGCCAATGAAAGCGGTATCTCTTAAAGATGCTCATCATGGTTTGTTGTATAGGCTTAAAGCGCCCAGATCACCTTACGTTCTTGATTACAGCCAGTTTCTTGACCGTCCTTCTTATATATTGGTCTGGATATTCCGGCCTGGGCAACAGGCTATCCTCCAGAAGGGTAAAACTAAAGCCTTGCCGCACGGATGCGCTGCACTATTTTATCTTGTTCTTGCACTATATTGCATCCAATCATTTCTGGCGGAAATATCCCCTTTTTCTGCCCTGCCGGGAAGGCAACGAGGCCACACGAGCTTCATATAGCCTATACAAAACACATGTTGCTGTAGGGGTGCATAGCATATATATTCTTTCTCCCACGGACGAGCAGTGAATCAGGAATAGCCGGTACACCCAGACAACTGGATGCCTGGAAGAATGACATATATACTAAGACCTCAAAAATTCGGCGGTCAACGCGAAGAGTGCTGCGCCAAAGAAAGGGGACTAGTCTCGACCTGCCCGCACAGGCCGCCTCCGGCGATGCCGATCACGGGGCAGCCCGCGGCAAAGGTGTCGGCCCGCAACACCCGCTCAAAACGGCCGGATTCCGGGTGATACACATCCAGGCCTTCCTGGTCCGTGCCCACCCATAAGCGACCGCCGGCATCAGGGCCATGATCTACTGTCGGAAAGAGCGCTGCTCTCGAAGGGGCTGTGAAAGTATTCCCTCACCTGATACCCGTCGTAACGGTTGCCAGCTCTTGGCGCCCACCCCCAGGAAGCCCTGCCGGTCCTGGGCCACATGGTAAACCATGTTCTGGGACAAGCCATTATCCACAGTAAAATGGCAGCATACCAGCGACACAGGCTGGGCAGCGGCCAGACAGCACCATAGACTCAAGAACTCAGCCAGGATGGCTGAGTGGCATACGGAGCGAAGAGTTCCCCTCGGAGGGAAAGCCATCATCAATCGTTATTGAAAATACGAGCCTGGGGGAGGTTTTGATAGGATATCGCGGACATGAACAGCCAGACAGGGAGTCCAAAGGCGCCGGCTTTCGTCGCTGAAGTTTGTTGCTGAACCTGCAAGGCCATGCACGTACTTCTGCCCTGACGCGCAGGCGGGCGTCGGACACAACGTCTTCATGCGATCAAACCTATAACAAGTCAACCCCCAGTAGTACGCGCCAAGCCCCCACAGCGGCCTTGCAGGGCCACCGGAACGGCCGAACGACATCGGACACCATGGCGGCCGGGCCGCTTTGCGCCTTACCAGATATGCAGTGTATGTGGTTGGATACCTCAGTGTAAGTACTGTGATGTTTCACTTACCTATCATAAGCTTTCCAATAAACTGCAATGTCATTATTGCGGCACCACGTATCCACCATTGAATGGAAGCTTTCCGGCCGGTACATCCCGTCGCCGGGCTTGACGCCGAACGCCTCGTAAAAAGCGTCCATGTTGGAGGTAGGCCCGTTCACCCGGAAGCGCTCAGGAGAATGCGGATCGTTGCTGATGCGGAAGAGCAGGCGCTCTGGCCTGTTCTTGATCTGCCATATGCGGGCGAAGGACATGAAAAAGCGCTGGTCGGGCGTTTGTCCGTCTATGGTGGTGTCGGCCTGGCCCTCCGGCGTTTTTTTGAAGGCCGCATACGCGATCGCCAGGCCGCCGATATCTGCGATGTTCTCTCCCAGCGTCAGCTTGCCGTTGACATGCACGCTGTCCAGGACCGTGTAGGCGTCGTACTGGGTGACCACCTCGGCCGCCAGGCGGGCGAAACGACTGCTGTCCTCCGGCGTCCACCAGTTGCGCAGGTTGCCTTCTTTGTCGTACTGGCTACCCTGGTCATCAAAGCCATGGGTCATTTCGTGCCCGATCACCGCGCCGATCCCCCCGTAGTTGGTCGCATCGTCGCCGTCCTGGTAATAGAAGGGCGGTTGCAGGATGCCCGCGGGGAAGACGATCTCGTTGAAGGAAGGGTTGTAGTACGCGTTGACCGTGGGTGGTGTCATGTACCACTCGGTTTTGTCCACCGGCTTGCCCAGCTTCTGGATCCGGTACATATACTTCCATTGGCCGATGTGCTGAAGGTTGCTAACCAGGCTTTTGCGGTCGATGTCGATGGAGGAATAGTCCTTCCAGGTATCCGGATAGGCGATCTTCTTAATGAAGGTGTTCAGCTTGTCCAGGGCCTTGGCCTTGGTCGAATCGCTCATCCATGTCAGCTCCTTGATCCGCTCGCGGTAGGTCTGCTGAAGGTTATCCACCAGGCCAACCATGTAGGACTTGGCACGCGGGGGGAAATAGCGTTGCACATAGAGCTGTCCCAGGGCGTCGCCCAGGCTGCTGTTGACCAGGGAGCTGGCCCGCTTCCAACGCTCCTCGGGCTCCTGCTGCCCATTGAGCAGTTTATTGTAGAAATTGAAGCGGGCATCCGCGAAGGCATGGCTGAGCCAGGAGGCATAGCCGCTGACCAGATGAAAGCGCAGATAGCTCTTCCATACGTCTACCGGCGTGGCCTGCAGCTGTGCGGCCAAAGCGGTGTAAAAGCCCGGTTGCCCGACCTGCATGGTGTCCACCCGGGCTTGCAGGGCAGCCAGGATATTCTGCCAGCGCAGCCCCGGCGTGACGTTATTCATCTGCTCGACGCTGAGCAGGTGGTAGTTGCTCTCCGGGTCACGCAATTCCACCGGGGTCCGGGAGGAATCGGCCAGCTTGGTTTCCAGGGCGAGGATCGCATCGGCCTGGCGGGCGGCCGTCGCCGAGTCGGTACCGCTGAGGGTCAGGATGGTCGCGATATAACGGACATAAGCCTCCCGGATTTTTTGGCTGGTGCTGTCTTCCTTGAAGTAATAGGTCTTGTTGGGCAGGCCCAGCCCACCCTGGTCCAGGTGGGCGCGCTCCACATTGCTGTTCTTGTCGTCGGGGGAGACATAGAAACTGAACATGGTTCCGTCCCCATTCACGTATTCGGTGGTGACCTCGCGGATCACCCCCTGCGGGTCCCCTATGCTGTCGATGCGGCGGAGTATGGGCTCCAGGGGTGTGATGCCTGCCTGTTCGATGGCCATGCTGTCCAGCGCGCTGGCATACAGGTCACCGATCTGCTGGGCCACCGAGCCCTTCTGGGGCGAGGGCAGGTTCATGCAGGAGTCCAGGATGGTCTTCATGTGGCTCAGGGCGTTATCCCGGACCACGTAAAAGGAGCCCCAGCCGGTTTTCGAGGCGGGGATCTAGGTTTTTTTCACCCAGTCGCCGTTGGCATATTCGAAGAAATCTTCAGCGGGGCTTACTTTGCTCTCGCAACCATAGAGCAGGGCGGCTCCTGTGATGGCCGCCAGCAGCATGCGACTGGCAGGTCTCAGGATGGAGGGATTTGCGTCATGACTGGCGAAATGCG
>CBINPH010000157.1:0-7649 GCA_966252445.1 uncultured Chitinophagaceae bacterium
CTCCCTGATCCTGGGGGAACGCTGCGGAACGGGTGTACTGCAGGACAGCCAGCGCAAATGTGTGATCGAAGGCAGTTTTCTGCTTCCGGAGAAAAAGGATATTCGGGCTTTTTTCCAGGACAATGACCTGGACATGGATGCGGAAACCATTATCCGGCGAGAGGTATACCCGAGCGGCAAGTCCAGGGCCTTCATCAACGATATACCGGTCACCCTGCAGGTGCTTTCTACCCTCAGTGGGCTGCTGGTCGACCTTCACCAGCAGTTCGACACCCTCCAGCTGGGCTATGCCCGCTTTCAGCTGGAAGTCCTTGACGCGCTGGCCGGCAACCAGGGGCGGCTGCCGGCATATCAGGAGATGTATAGCCGCTATCAAGCCGTCACCCGCTCCCTGGAACAGATGGAGGCGGAAATGGCCCAGGCGGCCAAGGACACGGACTACAACCGGTTTTTGCACGACGAGATCGCCGAGGCCGGCTTCACCGACGGTGAGCTGGAGGCCCTCGAACAGGAATTGAAGACCCTTTCTCATGCGGAAGAGCTGAAACGAGGCCTGACAGAGGCGGTGTATGGACTGGAAGAAGGTGAAAGCCCTGTCGTTCAGCAGCTGGGGACTATCCAGACTGCCCTGGAACACCTCGCCGACATCCATGCCGGCCTCCCTCCACTGCTGGCGCGGCTCAAGTCCTCCCTGTTGGATTTGCAGGACCTGGCCGGTGAACTCCGGCGCATCAACGACCGGGCCGAGGTCGATGAAGAACGCATTGTCCTGATCCAGGAACGCCTTGATAACGGCAACCGCCTCCTGAAAAAACATGGGGTCCACACGACGGCGGAGCTGCTGGCCCTGCAGGAGCAGCTGTCGGCAAAGCTTCACCAGGCCCTGCACATGGACGAAACGATAGCCGCCGCCCGGAAGGAACAGGAAGAGCTGCAGAAAGCGCTGCGCCAGGAGGCCCTCCGGCTCTCGGAGGCCCGCAAGGGCGTGAGCGCCACCTTTGTCAAAAAAGTCAACCAGCTCCTGCGGCAGGTAGGCATGCCGAACGCGGCCCTGCATGTAGAGATTCAGGAAACATCCCTGCAGGAAACAGGGATCGACGACATCAGCTTCCTGTTCGATGCCAACAAGAGCGGCCATTTTCAGCCGTTGCGCAAGGTGGCTTCCGGCGGCGAGCTCAGCCGTCTCATGCTGTGCATCAAATCCCTGATGGCGGCATCCGTCGCCCTGCCTACCCTGATCTTCGATGAGATCGACAACGGGATTTCGGGCGAAGCGGCCCGCCAGGTAGGGCTGATCATGAAAGGCTTGGCCAAGGCCCACCAGGTGATCTGCATCACCCATCAGCCCCAGATTGCCGGCAAGGCAGATACCCATTTCCTGGTCTATAAGGAAAAGAAAGGTGGCCGCGTGCATACGGGCATACGCCTTCTGGATCTCGAAGAACGCATCGATGTCATCGCCCGCATGCTGAGCGGGGAAAACCCCTCCAGCGCGGCCCTGGCCAATGCGCGGGAACTGACCACCGAATGACCAAAAAATCCCGATTTTCCCCTAATTTGCAGCCATGCGCCAATATCTCGGGCTTTTGCAGCATATTGTAGACCATGGTGTCGCCAAAAGCGACCGGACGGGGACAGGCACCCTCAGCTGCTTCGGCAACCAGTTGCGCTTCGATCTGCGGGAAGGATTTCCGGTAGTGACGACCAAAAAGCTGCACCTGAAGTCTGTCATCCATGAATTGCTGTGGTTCCTGCGGGGCGACACCAATATCGCCTACCTCCGGGAACATGGGGTGAGCATCTGGGATGAATGGGCAGATGAAAACGGAGAGCTGGGGCCTGTGTACGGCAAACAATGGCGCAGCTGGCCCTCTGCCGAGGGAGGTACCATCGACCAGATCAGCGAGCTGATCATGCAGCTGCGGACCAACCCCGACTCCCGCCGCCTGGTGGTGAGCGCCTGGAATGTTGCCGACCTGCCTGACATGGCACTGAGCCCCTGCCACTGCCTGTTCCAGTTCTACACCCAACCGGCGGACGCCCGGAAAGGAGAGACAAGGCGCAAGCTGAGCTGCCAGCTGTACCAGCGCAGCGCCGATGTTTTCCTCGGCGTCCCCTTCAACATCGCCTCTTATGCCTTGCTGACCATGATGGTCGCACAGGTCTGTGACATGGAACCCCATATGTTCATTCACACCTTCGGTGATGTGCACCTGTATGCCAATCATATGGAGCAGGCCCGCCTGCAATTGCAGCGTGAGCCCTTCCCGCTCCCCCAGATGCACCTGAACCCGGAGATCAAAGATATCTTCGCTTTCCAGGCCGAGGATTTTACCCTAGAAAATTACCAGCACCATCCGGCGATCAAAGCGCCGGTAGCCGTGTAGGAATATTCCTCCGCCCCCATACAAGCCAGGGGCTCCGCTGTCGCGGAGCCCCTGCTCAATGTTTATCTAACTGTATGGCTGTTCTTTAGCGGCGACCCGGCCGGGAAGCCACGCGGGCGTCCCGGGAAGATACCTGCCTCGAGGAGCGGCTTACCTGCCTGGACTCGCTGCGCCGCGGCGTGGCGGAATGCGTCACGCGGCTGGACGAAGCGGCCGGCCGGCTTCGCTGCACCTGCGGAGAAGCCGTGCGCGGGGCAGGGCTCTGCGAGGCTTCCCGGCGTGGCCGGGTAGAACGGGAGGGCTGCGTGTTTACCCGCGGAGCGGCCTGCTGACGGGATGGCGCAGGACGTGCTTCCTCCCTGGGCTGTACCCGGGGGCTCGCATTCCGCGGTTGGGTCGTGCGGGCGGGGGCTGAACGCTCGCCGCTGCGCTCAAGCCGGTTTCCACGGTCCACGGGTGCGCGCTCCGGCGCCCGCTGCGGCCTTACCTCCCGGGAATTGCCCCGGGCTGGCTGGTTGCTCTCGGCACGCTGGCCTTCACCAAAGGTCCGCTGCGGACGGCTGGCGGGGGCTGTCTGCCTGCCGGTAGACGGGGCGCTTGGGGTAGCGCTGCTCCGTTGTACCGCAGGACGGTATAACTGCAGTTGGTTGCCCGAGAGCCTGGAGCCTTCCGGACGGCTGGCCTCTGTGATCCTCACCGGCCTGATGTTGCGGTGCGTTGCACGGACCACCTCCGTTCTCGACGGCCCGGCATAATACCGGTTGTTCTGGTATACATGCACATTGTTGATCACCGTCGTATTGTGGATGATGTACACGTTCCGTTGCCGCGGCAGATAGTACCGGTAGGCCCACCGGTCACCGAAATAGCGGCGGGGCAGGAACACCCAACGGATCGCCGGAATCCCAATGGAGATGTTGATGCTCATGCCCGGGCCCAGCGGTGCCCAGCCATAATAGTCCGGCGAATTTCGCCAGGCCACCCAGGCAGGCGCCCAGTCGCTGCCAGGCACCCATATCCATCCGTAGTAGTCATCATACAGCCAGCGGCCATAATGGAAAGGAGCCCATCCCCAGGAAAAATCGGACACCCAAGTCCAGCCGTAGTCAGAATACACCCAATGCCCGTTGGTGGCATAGGGAGAAAATCCCCGGCCGGCATTGGGTATCCATACCTGCCCGTACTGGTCATAGCTGATCCACCGCCCGTAAGGGCTTAGGGACTGATAAAAAACATCAAAAGTGATATGGGGGCCCTCCACCACCGGTGCCGTGCCGACGAGCGTCCTGCCTGTGGCACAACTCGTCATCAGGCCAAGCACCAGCGAAAGGGCGAATAATCTAATAATGGCTTTCATTTCATACCTCCTGGTTAAGGTTTAACAATTTGAGGTGTTATGTACCTTAAACTCAATATTTATACCATGGTTTAACCCCGTATTTTTTTTGGGGAATCCGGCCGATTTGGCATAATGAACGGTGCGGAGGGACCGTGAACGGAGTCGAAGGGACTGGGGGCTGAAAGCCGGTACCGTTACCGGTTTACCTCCTGGCCGGCCGCCTGGGCGGCAGGGGCCAAAAACATGTATGACATTATCGCGGGCAAGGTAGCCATCCCGGAGCCCCAACTGTCATATGTATGGTCGGTCAGGCTTCATGGTGGTGATATCGGACGAGGCCGTCCATGGGCTCCCGGAGAATGGAGCCGGGGGTCAGCTCATACGCATGGCAGAGGTTCATGACCACGTCCGAAAAGCTGTTGGCGATGCCGCCGGTAAAATGGACCGGGTATTTCCAGCTCTCCGCATACTTGCATATGTGCCGGAAGAAAAACTCGTTGAGGCTGTCTTCGATAATATTCTCAATCATGTAATGGCCGCGGTTTTCCGAGAGAAACCGCGCAAAGGAGGCGAGGTATCGGTTGGGGAAAGGGCCTTTGTAGACCTGCTCAAGGATCTCCGCCTTGCTGGTATGGTATTTTGCCTCGAAGGCGGCATGGAGATCTCCGTCAAAAGTGCCGTACAGATAGTACTGGATGACGCTGCGGCCCATCCAGGCGCCGCTGCCTTCGTCCCCCAGGATAAAACCCAGTCCCGGGCTGTTATGGGCGATCCTCCTCCCGTTGTAATAACAGGAGCTGGAACCTGTTCCGAGAATGCAGGCCAATCCCTTGCTGTGGCCGCAAAGCGCGCGGGCAGCCCCCATCAGGTCATGATTCACCCGTACCGTCGCCGCCGGGAAAAGCCCTTTCAGTACCCGGGCGATCATCCTGGCATTCCGGGGATCGGCACAGCCGGTACCGTAAAAATGCACTTCCTCAATCCCTGGAGCCTTTTTCCCCAACGCCGGCAGCAGTTCCGCCCGGATAAGGGCGCTGATTTCTTCCGCCGACAGAAAATAGGGACTGATGCCCTGGGTGCGGACCCGCTTCGGCCGGCCGGCGCCGGTAAGGCACCAGGTGGCCTTGGTGGACCCGCTGTCGGCAATCAATCGGCATATCTGGCTCATGGGCATCGGGTTTTTATGCTATTTTTGCTCCTCCGCGCGGCAAAGATCGCGGCTAATCGGCTTCCGGGGCCTAAAAAAAGCCCCTGGAAACCCCCGGAGCGCATCGGTAGACGGACAACTGTAACGACTGTAATCAATGCTGGATCGATGAAGGAATCTCCCAGGAAGTTGAAGGTCTTCCTACCCTTGCTTTTTTCTGTGGTGCTGGCCCTGGGCATGTTTATCGGCTTCAAGCTGCGGGACAAGGAAGGCTACAAGGCAGCCTATTTTCTGCCGCCGGGGCGCATGAGCACCCTTCAGGAGATTATTAGCCTCATAGGCCTCAAATACGTGGATAGCGTCGATGCCACGGACATGAAAAAAGACGCGGTGCAGGGCATCCTCAACCATTTAGATCCCCACTCGGTATATATTCCTCCCGCCCAGCTGGCCGAAGTGAACGAGGACCTGGAAGGCAATTTTTCCGGCATAGGCGTGGAGTTCGGCATTCTGAAGGACACTGTCAATGTGATGAGCGTCATCAGCGGAGGCCCCTCCGAAACGGCCGGCCTGCAAACCGGCGACAAGATTATCCGGGTGAATGACTCCCTGGTGGCCGGCAACCACATTACGGCTACCCGCATCAAGACCTTATTGCGGGGCCCCGACCGGTCCACCGTGCGGGTCACGGTCCTCCGGGGCGAAGAACTGAAGCCATTTACCATTCGCCGCGGAGTCATTCCCCTGCACAGCGTAGACGCCAGCTATATGATCGCCGAAGGTATCGGCTACATCCGACTCAACCGTTTTGCATCAAATACGTATGGGGAGTTTATGGATGCCGTGAGCGACCTGCAGAAGGCCGGCCTGAAAAAGCTGATCATCGATCTGCGCCAGAACCCCGGCGGATATCTGGACGCCGCCGTAAAGATTGTCGATGAACTGCTGGATGGACGGAAGCTCATCGTCTATACCGAAGGGAAGCAATATCCCAGGACCGATTATACATGCCTTAAGGCCGGGGTTTTCGAAAAAGGTCCATTGGCCATCCTGGTCGACGAGGGATCGGCCTCTGCGAGCGAGATCCTCTCCGGAGCGGTACAAGACTGGGACCGGGGCGCCATTATCGGCCGGCGTACCTTTGGCAAGGGCCTGGTGCAGGAACAGTATGCCCTGAATGACGGCGGAGCGCTGCGCCTCACGGTGGCCCGCTACTATATTCCGTCCGGCCGCTGTATCCAGAAACCCTATGCGGATGGCCGTGAAGCATACAGGGAGGACATCATGGACCGCTATGAGCATGGAGAGCTCACCAACGCGGACAGCACCCATTTTAGCGATACCACCCGATATTATACGCAAGTGAAGCATCGCCGGGTATACGGCGGCGGTGGGATCATGCCCGATATCTTCGTACCCATCGACACGGCCCGCATGAACCGGCTGATGAGTTCATTGTATAGCGGGAACCTGTTCTACGATTTCGCGTATCAGTATTATAGTCATCATACCTCGGATTTTGCTTCTTACCATGACGCGACGGACTTCGCCGATCACTTCATAGCGGGGGACGAGCTCTGGTCATCCTTTGTCCGGTATGCCGAGGGCCGCGGGATCCGGCAAATGAACCATATCAGCCCGCAGGACGCCAAGGAAGCCAAAATGCGGATCAAGGCGCTGCTGGCCCGCCAGCGCTGGAACAACAACGGATTTTATCAGGTCATGAACCGCCGGGACAGTTCCGTGCTGCGGGCTGTCGAAACCCTGCGTGGCGAAAGCGCTGGCGCCGAGACCGTCGATGCACCTTGACTGCAGGGCAAAAAAAATCCCGCCAATGGCGGGATTGAATACGGGAGCCAAAATCTGCTTAGTGGGTGGCATCGTTTACAGCAGAATCGATGGCTGCTTTGGCGCTGTCGGCTGCATTGCTGAGGGAATCCACAGTATTGTCGACTGCTGCGCCCGCTTCGTTGGCCATAGAATCGATAGATTCACCGGCTTCCGTGGCGTTCTGGGAACCGGAACCTCCGCAAGCCGCCAGGCCCAACATGGTAGCGACGGCTGCCATTGCAAATAATTTTTTCATTTTCAAGGTTTTTGATTAGAAACGAGCGCAAAGCTACGGATTTTCCGGCAGCCGGCTTATTTCTGGCGAAAAAACAGGCGCAGGGGAACCCCACTAAAGGTGAAGTGGGCCCTGAGCTGGTTTTCCAGGTACTGCTTATAACTGGCCTTGATATCCTTGGGGTGGTTGCAAAAAAAGGCAAAGGAAGGCGTGGGTGTCGGCAGTTGGGTCACGTATTTGATGTGCACGGGATGTCCCCTGACGACGGGAGGGCGATATTGTTCAATAGCTTGCAGCATGACTTCGTTGAGCCGTGAAGTAGGTATCTTCCTGCGGCGGTTCTCGTATACTTCAAGCGCAGCCTCCATGGCCTGGAAAATCCGCTTTTTGCCCGTGACGGAGGTGAAAATCACCGGGACGTCGGCAAAGGGCGCCAGCCGGTCTTTGACCTCTTTTTCATACACTTTGGCGGTCTTGTGATCCTTGTCGACCAGATCCCATTTGTTGACCAGCAATACGATGCCCTTGCCCTTGCGCTCGGCCAGCGCGAATATGTTCAGGTCCTGGGCAGTCATTCCCTTTTCTGCGTCGATCAGGAGCATACAGACATCGGCCTCATCCATAGCCCTCACGGCCCGGATAACCGAATAGAACTCGAGGTTGTCGTGCACCTTCGCCTTTTTCCTCAGTCCCGCGGTATCGATCAGGATA
>CBINPH010000158.1:0-7606 GCA_966252445.1 uncultured Chitinophagaceae bacterium
CCCGCTGCATGTATGAGCAGCACATCATGCTTCGCGGCGTATTTCACGGCCTCGTCCACCCAGTCTTTATGGGGGGAATATCCCTTGCCGAAGCTCATGTTGATGATCTTGGCCCCGTTGTCGACCGCATAGCGGATGGCCAGCGCCACATCCTTATCCCGCTCGTCGCCATCGGGAACGGCCCTTACCGACATGATCTGTACGTGGTCGGCTATGCCGTCAATGCCGATGCCGTTGTTGCGAACGGCCGCGATGATGCCGGCCACATGGGTCCCGTGGCGCCCGAAGCCGCCACTGATGTCGTTGTTGCCATAGTGGGTATCCCGGATATCATCAGGGTCATCGCCCACGATCGCCCGCCGCACGGAATCCGGATCGCTGCGCACGGGATTCATCTTGGCCTTCAGGCCATCCAGGTATTCCCTACCTTCGGCCAGGAAAGCCTCCAGGGATTGGTGGGGGCCGCTGTTCTCCAGTACACGTAAGGCGATCTCCCTGGCGACGGCCAGCGTATCGTTGTCCGTCTCGAAGTCCTTGATATCCGCCAGGCGGAGGGTATCCTTGCCAATTTGCGAGCGGAGCAGCATGTCCAGGGCCGTAAAGCGTTCAATGCCCTGGGAAACCGTGGCGAAATTGACGCTGTTGTCTATAGAGTCCTGTGTCTTCTTCTCCCGCAGGGTCAGCCAGTACCGGTAGTCGGCCCGGTCGCGGCGTTTGACATCCGAGGAGTCTGTTACCCCGCCGAATTTGTTTTCCAGCCGGAAATATTCCCGGGCCAGCTCGCTGCTTTCCTTGACGACGCTGCGGCCATCCGGGCCACCCAGGAAATTCCATCCGTGGATATCGTCCACATAACCGTTGTGGTCGTCGTCTTTCCCATTGCCGGGGATCTCTCCGGGGTTGGTCCATATCTTCCCCTGCAGGTCCACATGGGCTGTGTCTATGCCGGAGTCAATGACCGCGACGATCACCGTATGGGCCTTTTTACCCTTCAACAGGGTTTTGTACGCCCGCTCCACGCCGGTACCATAGGCGCTGTCGTTGGCGGGGTCCAGCAGCTGCCAGTTGTCCGGGGGATCCACGGCGGTCTGGGCCACAGCGGACAGTCCAGAGCCTGCCAGGCAAAGCAGGGTCATCCAGCACCAATTGATCAGGGGTAGCTTTTTCATGGTCATGTGTTCAAGGTTAACGAGAAAGCGGCAGGAGACCGTCCCTGGCCGCCACGGGGGGTGCAAAATACGGTTTTCCCCGCCAACGGGCCGCAGCGCCCTGTTAAAATTGTGGCAAAACGGGACCAAAGGCGTTTTTCCCTGTCCGCCGGGCCCCCGGGCCTCCGGGCTGGAAGTCAGTATCTTTGGGGTATGAACCGTCCGGAAGCAGGGCGGCCGGCGGCGGCCCCCCTGATTTTCACCATAGGCCATTCCACCCGTACGCTGGAGGTCTTTGTGGCCCTGTTGCAGGCCTACGACATAGGCCTGCTGGTGGACATCCGCAGCCTTCCGGGTTCGAAAAGGCTGCCCTGGTTCGACAAGGAAACCCTGGGCCCCGCCCTGGAAGCCGAGGGGATAGATTACCGGCACCTGAAGTCCCTGGGGGGGCTGCGCCCTGCAAAGGCGGTGTCCCCCAATATGGGCTGGCGCAACAAGTCCTTCCGGGGTTTTGCCGATTATATGCAGACAGAATCGTTCGAAGCGGGGTTGGCCGAGCTGATGACCCTGGCCCGGACACAGCAGACCGCCATCATGTGCGCCGAAGCCGTACCCTGGCGCTGCCACCGCTCCCTCGTGGGTGACGCCCTGCTGGTTCGGGGTTACCGCGTCATGGATATCTTCTCGGAAAAAAAAGCCTCGCCACATGTCCTCACCCCCTTTGCGCGGGTCTCGGGGGAGCGCATCACGTATCCGCCGCCGGAGCGCGGAGATTCCTGAGATGCTCAGCGCAATTGGTCCAGTACCCGGAACATCTTGGCCGGTACGGCGCTGTCTTCCCCCGCATAATTGTTGACGAAGAACGCGAACACCAGGGGTATGTTCTCCCTCGATCGGAGATATCCCGCATAGGCGCGCACATCGTTGATGTGCCCGCTTTTCATCCGTATACGTTGAATCAGGGGCAGGGCTTTCTCATACCGGTCGAACCAGGGTTCTTGCCGCACGGCATAGAGGACTTTCGCCATGGCCATGGTGGTGATGCGGTTGCCGGGAGACAGACCGCTGCCGTCGATGATATGCATCGCCGAAGGATCCAGGCCCCGGGAAGCCCAGAACTTTTTTTCCACCACCACGCCGCTGTCTGCTGAAGGCCGGCTGCCCGGCGCCAGGGCCAGGGTTTTGAGCAGGTGCTCCCCGTACAGGTTGATGCTCCGCTGCAGGAACCAGTAGATGATGCTGTCCAGAGGGGGAGAGCTATGCAGACCCAGCAGCGTCCCGGCCTCCTCCTGTACCTTTCCGGCGGCGTCCAGAAGCCGGCCGGTCGTGGGGGCGCCCGACACGGTGATGCCCGCCTCAGTCAGGGCTTTTTGAAGGGTCTGCGCACAGAATAGGGCGGGGTCCGGGACGGCTCCCGAGACGGTAAACAGATTTTTCCCCGCCGGGGCTGTGCCCCGCAGGTAGGCTACCGAGGCGTAGGGAGCGGCGTAAATATAGGTGTGATCTCCGCTGCCCACGGGACCTGTGCGCAGCTCGTTGATAAACTGTAATCCCTGGAGGGCAGGAGATGTGCCCAGTATGGTGACAGGCGCCCCCACCCTGTGGCCCGGCCGCAGTTGCAGGTCATACTGGTTCTCGTGCCAGCTGAGACCGGAGGCTCCCGCGCCATAGTAATTGCCCATATCCTGCCATATCCAGCCGTCCGGTACGGTCTGCGTGCTGAAGATCCGGTCATCGCCGATGATCCGGCCCTCGATCCGGCGGATGCCTTTCTGGCGGATCAGGGTGACCCAGGCCTGCAGGATGCTGTCGGACCGGGTGCCTGCATAGCGCCAGCTGCCCAGGGTGGGGTCACCGGAGCCTCGGATAACGATGTCTCCCCGGAGCACATCCCCGGTGAGGCTGCCTGTATACAGCAGGCGGGTCTTGTAGCGGTACTCGGGTCCCAGGAGATAAAAGGCCGTAGCTGCCGTAATGGTCTTGAGACAGGACGCCGTCGCCAGGCCGGTTTCGGCATGCAGGGAGTACACCGGCTTGCCGTTGCGTGCATCCAGCACGGTAAGGGATACCGAGGCGTGGGCCATGGCGGGGTCGGCGGCAAAGCGCTGCATGGCCGTGCTGCAGCGTTGCTGCAGGGTTTGGGCCTGCAGGGAAGGCAGGGGCAACAGCCACATCAGGCCGGCGATCGGCAGAAGGGGGAGAAGAGGCAGGTTGCTTTTCATGGGTGGCGTTTCGGGGTCAATATACTTTGAATTGCCCTGGTCGCCAAACGCCTTGTCCAGGCAACCGCGACGGCGCATATGCCGATGTCTAAGCAGGAAGTGTCCACGACCATGAAAAACATTCTCTTTGCCCATTCCTATTTGATGCCGCTGGATCCGAAAGAATGGAAAAAGGGCCTGCCTTACCCTCCACTCGGAACGCTGTATGCCGCTGCCTTCCTCCGGACTCACGGCTACCGGGTGGCGTTGTTTGATACGATGTTTTCTACCCTGCCTGATGACGTGCGCGAACCGGTCGAGCGGTGCCGACCGGATTTTTTTGTGCTCTATGATGACGGGTTCAACTACCTGACCAAAATGTGCCTCAGCAATATGCGTGCGGCCGCTCTCCGCATGGCCGGCCTGGCCAAGGAGCAGGGTTGTACGGTCATCGTCTCAGGGTCCGATGCGACGGATCATGCAGCCCTGTAACTGGACAGCGGAGCCGACTATGTGCTGATCGGGGAGGGGGAGTGGACCCTCCTGGAGCTCGTCGACGCCTTGTCGACGGGAAAGACGCCTGTCGATGAGGTGCGCGGGCTGGTATACGCTGCCGGCGGCGGCCTCCGCCGCACACCGCCACGCCCCGTCGCCACCGACCTGGACAGCCTGCCTTTCCCCGCCTGGGACCTGATCGATCTCCGGCCGTACCGGCAGCGGTGGATGGCGCGGAAAGGCTATTTCTCCATCAATATGGTGACCACCCGCGGCTGCCCGTACCGGTGCAACTGGTGCGCCAAGCCCATCTACGGTAACCGCTACCATGCCCGTTCCCCGGAGCATGTGCTCCGCGAGATCGAGTGGCTGCAGCAGCAGGTGCCCTTTGACCATATCTGGTTTTGTGACGACATCTTCGGTCTCCGGCCGGGCTGGGTGGAAGCTTTTGCCGATCTGGTTGCCCGGCGCGGCGTCCGGCTGCGCTTCAAGATACAGGGACGGGCCGATCTGCTATGCCGGGAGCAAGAGGTACGGGCCCTGGCGCGTGCCGGTTGCGAAACAGCATGGATGGGGGCGGAAAGCGGAGCCCAACACATCCTTGACGCTATGGACAAGGGCACCACGGTGGCGCAGATCGCCCAGGCCACAGGCCTGCTGAAGAAATACGGGATTCGCCCGGCCTTCTTCATCCAGTTCGGTTATCCCGGGGAGACCCGCCGCGATATCCGCAGCACCATTCGCATGATCAACCGGCTGCTGCCCCAGGAGATCGGAATTTCCGTGTCCTATCCCCTCCCGGGTACCCGTTTTTACGACCGGGTCAAGGCCGAGTTGCAGGAGAAGAGCAACTGGACGGACTCTGGGGACCTGGCCCTGATGTTCCGCCATCGCTACCCGGCGGCCTATTACCGGCAGCTGCACCGGTACGTGCACCAGTGTTACCGTGCCCACCTGTCTTTGGCGCACTTGGGACGCCGCCTGGGCCGCCTGGTCCAGGGGCCCCGCCGCCCCTGGAAGGCCTTCTCGCTGCTGTATCACCTGCCTGCCACCTGGCTGCAGGCCCTGCGCCTGCAGTGGACCCTTATCCGTCAGCTCCCATGAAACAGTCGCCTCTCCATGTGCGGGCCGAAGCGGCCTTTGACAGTCAGTCGGGCCGTTTCGATGACCTGTATGGTACCGATGACATCGTTCTGTATAAGCGGGCGCGTGTGCGACAGCACCTCACGCGCCACCTGAAGCCGCGGAGCCATATCCTGGAACTCAATGCCGGAACGGGGGAGGACGCCGTGTTCCTGGTGCGGCAGGGCCACCGTGTACATGCCACCGACATCTCCGCCGGCATGTTATCGGTGCTGGAAGCCAAGGCCCAGCGGCTGGGCCTGCCGCAGCGGCTGACTTGGGAGCGCTGCGATTTCACCCGGCTGGAGCTCCTGGAGAACGCAGGCCCTTATGATTACATTCTCTCCAACCTCGCCGGCCTCAACTGCACCCCTCATCTGGACAGGGTGCTCGACCGCCTGCCCGGGCTCCTGCACCCGGGGGGCATGGCCACGCTCGTGGTGCTGCCGCCTGTCTGCCTCTGGGAGCTCTCGCTGATCTTCCGCGGACACTGGCGGACGGCTACGCGGCGGCTTTGGGCCCGCCGCGGAAGGCTTGCCCGGGTAGAAGGCAGGGCTTTCCCCTGCTGGTACTACCGCCCGCGGGCCGTCATCCGCCTCGGTCGCCCTGGCTTGACGCTGGTAGACGCCGAAGGGCTCTGCACCCTGGTGCCCCCTGCTTATCTCCAGGGCTTTGCCGCGAAACATCCACGGGGGTTTCATTGGCTGCAGCGTGCCGAGAGCCGCTTGAAGTCGCGCTGGCCCTGGAAATATTGCGGCGACTACGTGATCCTCAGTTTCCGGAAGTCACCTTAGCGGAAGACCTCATCGCCGGGGCCAGGTCCAGCGCTTTCAGCCGCTCCCTGTATCGGGACAGCACCAGGGGCTGGAACAGCGTAGGATCCGGCTTGCAGCAGTGGGCTGTGGCCTGGAGGCCCATCAGCCTCCCGTTTTTGTTGCGGCGCCCCTCCCGGCGTTTGCGGTCCCAGCGGCGACGCGTCAACTGCATCAGCATCCTCTCGAGGCCGTCAAAGCATCGCCTCGAGAGCAGAAACTCCAGGAAAGCCTTCAGCGGCTCCCGCCTGGCCGCTTCTGCTGGCAGTTGCCGCATGGGATGCAGGGGAAAATAGCGGGCCGTCCAGGCATTGGCGGTGGCGAAAGTCCGCAGGGTATCCTTTCCGCAGGCCGGAAGCAGGGTGACCATTTCCATGGCGGTGAAATAATTCTGTTCCTCCACCTCCATCGCTTCCAGGTCTATATAGTAGTTCATGCAATAATGATCCTGGCGGCCGCTGAGGAAGGTCAACTTCTTAAACAGGTGTATCAGCGTCCTGGCCGTCCACAGGCGCCCCGGGGCCGTGATGACGAAATAATCGATGTCGCCGTCTTCTTCCGCCATGTTTTTGGATAAGGAGCCGGACACCGCTATGCCGCGTACGAAAGGAAAGCGCTGGAGCCATGCTGCCCCCTGCATGGCCAGGGGCAGCAGGGCGGCCGCCTTGGCGTTGCCCTGCATCCGACGCCGCATCAAGGAGCCCTCATTCCGCAGCGCGTAGTAGGGGCCGAGGCGGTAGACCCGGCCGCGTTGCTGCAGGTCGTTCAATATGTCTTCTAAGGCGTCCGGACGAAGCGCTTGGTGCAGGAACCCGGCTATTTCCGCTGGCAGCAGGGGATACTCGAACAGGTCGTAGTACGCAAGCACTTCCAGGATGTTGCGGGCGGGGCTCATGGTTTGGCGGTGCGGATCCTTTCCGTCAAGGCAGACGGGATCCCCAAAAGAATCGGACAAACCACCCATAAGGTTGTGCGGTGTGGATATGGCGTATATCAGGAAACCCCAGGGAATGGTGTAGCGATAGTCAACATAAAGCAAAGCCGAATGAATCACGAGAATGGATCACCGTCTGCCGCTGCTGTGGCCGCCGGTTTGTCGTTTCCCCTGGGTCCGGGTTATGCGGAGCGGCAGGAACGCAGCCGTTCTGCCGCTGAACCCGCCAGGCTGCCCCTGGACCGGCCGCTGGCGGCCGTGGCCAAACGTACCTTGGACCTCGCCCTGGCCTTGCTGGTCATCCTGGGGCTGTTGTCCTGGCTGTTGCCGCTCGTGGCCCTGCTCATCTGGCTCGATGACCCCGGCCCGGTGTTCTTTGCCCAGCGGCGCGAAGGCAGGGGCGGCCGGCCCTTCGCTTGTCTTAAATTCAGGACCATGGTGCCCAACGCCGATGCGGATCATCTGCCCGTGCAGGAACAGGACCCGCGCATCACCCGGGTGGGGCGTTTTCTGCGGGAGCGCCACATTGACGAGTTCCCGCAGTTCCTCAACGTGCTCCGGGGGGACATGTCGGTCGTCGGGCCCCGCCCGCATATGCTCAGCGAGAACCGGTACTACGATCAGCGTATTACCGCCTACGCTTTCCGACATTGTGTGCGGCCGGGCATCACCGGACCGGGACAGCTGCAGGGCAGGGGACTGCCCCCCGGGAAGAAAATGGAGCAAAGGGTCCGCCTGGATCATTTTTATATCCGCCATTGGACGTTCTGGTGGGATATCCGGATCATCGGCCGCACTTGTGTATATTTTTGGTCCAAACCGCGCCGCCAGGCGACGGCACCCCGGTCATGACAACGTGTTCTCGGGACAACGCTTTGTTCGCCGCCTCCGGAC
>CBINPH010000159.1:0-7589 GCA_966252445.1 uncultured Chitinophagaceae bacterium
CTCGAGCACGCCTTCGCCGAGGCGGAACGCTACCTGCCCTCCCTGATCGATAAGCTGGACACCGTCGTCAGGGCCTGCGGCCTCGGCCAGGAAGACATCAACATACGCATGACGGGATGCCCCAACGGCTGCGCCCGCTCCCGCCTCGGCGAGATAGGGCTCATCGGCCGCGCGGTGGGCAAATACAACCTGTACCTGGGCGCCAGCCACCACGGCGACCGGCTGAATACCCTGTACCGGGAAATGCTGTCGGAAGCCGAGATCCTGGAGACTTTGGGCGGCCTCTTAAAAAGCTTCGCCGCCGACAGGGTGCCGGGAGAGCATTTCGGGGACTACGTGCACCGCCAAGGCCTGGTGGGCCCTCCCGCGGAAGGGGTCCAGGGCGCCGCCGAACAGGGGCGGACGCCCAAAGCCTGATGGATGCGCACTAGGCCTGCGGCGCTGCGGCGCTGGCCGAAGCCCAGTTTCTGCGCCCTATAAAGATGAAGGCCAGCGCAAAAAGCCAGTGGACCACGACGAAGATCTTTGTCGCCGGCCTGGCCTCGTGAAAGACGCCCCAGGTGTCCATGCAGGCGATCAGTCCGAAGCCGATGGCGTTGCCCAGGATGATGGCGTTCCGGGCCCGTGAAGCGGGCTCGTTCCGGGCCACCCAGTCCATCACAGCGATGCCCAGCAGGGGGCTGCCGATCAGGCGCACATAGGCGATGAGGGCGGGGGAAGCATCCGGCGGCACGGCGCCGATGCCGAAGGCATGGGGCAGGAAGATGAAGCCGATAGCCACCAGCGTCATGTAGGCGGCGGCGACGATAAAAAGGGTCTTGAGTTTCATGGAATATTGAGTTAATCAGTGTGATCGGTATCGTTGGTGCTTTTTTGCAGGCGCCCCGCAGCGGTTTTCTTGCGGCCGGTAGCCGGTATCCCGCGGGTGGCGCCCGCCAGGCCGAAGGCCGGCATATTGCGGTAGAAAGTCTCATATTCATTTTCCCTGACCAGGTAAGTCTCGTGCCAGATGCCTACCGAGCCGTTGCCGCCGATCTTGCGGTTGAAGGCCGCCCAGGCCGGCCGGTGCTGCGCCTCCTGGCTGTGGGCGTAGGCATGGAGGTGCTCGAAGGAACGCCAGTACTGGATCGTCTCGATGTTGCGGCCGCCCCATCGCACGCGGAAGCCCAGCAGGCCCCATTCTTTTTGCATGGAAAGTTCCCGCAGCATCCTGGGCATGGCCATGAACACCGGCACCCATTTGTGGAGTTTCCAGAACGCGTTGATACGCATGCCGATCAGGAAGACGACGATGTCGCCATTTCCTTCGGCTGTCAGGCGCTCCCTGTGGACTGTAGACATAGCTCGGTTTTGATCCCTGTTTCAGACTTGCCCGGGGCAGCGGCCGTTTTTCTTTTTTCTTTCCGCCTGGAGGCCGGCCATGGCGTCTCGAGGGAGGCCACCTCCCGCAGGATGATTCACGCCAGGCTGCGACGAGCCGCCCCCCTACCGGACTCGCCGGCATGTTCGCCCGGCAAGGCCCTAGTGCGACTCGGCGTATTGTTTAAAGTTGTCCAGGATGGCCTGCCATCCCCCTCTCTGCATTTCTATCGGATTCATCTCTTCAGCTTCGAAGGTCTCCACCACCCTGGTCTCGTTGCCCTGGCCGGAGAAGCGGACATCGACTTTTCGGCCGTCGTCCATGGTATAGGCGATCCGTTCATGCGCTTTGACATCGTCGTATACCCCGCCGAAGTCGAAGCCGGCGCTGCCGTCCCGGGCTTCCATACGGGAGGTAAACCTGCCTCCAATGCGCAGGTCGTTCTCGGCCCGGGGCGTATGCCAGTCCTCGGAGGCGCTGCTCCAGCGGGTGATGTGCTCGGGGTCCGACCAGTACTGCCATACTTTTTCTACGGGCGCCTGTATGGTGCTTTCTACGGTGATGGATGTTTTCTTGGGCGTGTCCATGATAAGCTGTTTTTTTAATGGTTTTTATGGTAGAGGCGGAAGCCTCCGTGTCCTTATGTATGCGATGTATCCGGGCCGGAAAAACGCTGCCTTCCCCCTTCCGGCGGGGCCGGAGTACAGTGGCCTGAGGGCCGGCTCAGCCGGCGCTTCCCAGCACGCCGGGGGCCGACGCCGCGCCGGCGGGCGCCTGCCGCATTTTCCTGTGATAGGCGATATAGGAGCCGAAGACCAGGATCAGCCCCACGAACAGCGGCACCACGCCGCTGACGGGATCCCCTACCAGGAGAAAGGAGAAGATGGCGAAGATCAGGTCAAAGGCGAAGCCGGCATAAGCCCATTCCTTGAGCCGGGGGAAGCCGGGCATCAGGATGGCCACCACGCCGAGGATCTTGGTGATGCTGATCAGCGTAGAGAAATAGGCGGGATAGCCCAGGTGGTCGGCAATCAGCGCCTTGGCCGGGGCCGGGTTGACGAGTCCGCTCACGCCGCTGAACAGCATGAGGGCTCCCAGGAGACCGGTGAAGATCCAGTAGATGATCGTGATTCTTTTCATTGGACAAGGGTTTGGTTGAAAGGTAATGGATATCCAAGGTTTACATCTGGTGGCGGAAGGAGCGCTGCACATATTAACTTAACGCTATCGGAGACCACCTTCCCCAGACCATGTGCACGCTGTACCATCATGCCGGGAAGTGATCCACCGGAGCCGGCATGTGCTAATTTTTTCCATGCATAAGGCCCCGGCCCCGCTGCTCATCCATCTCCCGAATTTGTTATAGCAAACTTATATCTTTTCGGGCGCCTGCGGAGGTGTAAATACGTCAAGCTGCAGGGCTTTTGCGACATTTTGCCGCATCCATGGATTTTTTTATGGTTTCCCAAAGGGCCCTCGGCGCCTTTCGTGGATCATGGCTGGCAGCCTCCATGGTCAAAGCCACAAAAAGGTGTACCCTATGCATTTAAAAGCGCTCTCCCCCCTGATCCTGCTGTTGTCGGCAACTGCCTTTGTTGCCCGGGCCCAGCACCGGGAGGCCCCTCACCGGGCGAAGCATTCCCCTATCCTGGGCGTCTATGTGGGCAATAACGCCGATGACGTCAGGGCCTTTGAGCAATGGCTGGGCCGGCCTGTGCAGGCGGTGCTGGGCTATACCAGCGCGGGCAAGAACGGCGACTGGCGCGCGCCCGACCCGGGATGGCAGATCGACATGCCGGAATACCTGGGCGGCAGCGGCCGGCCGGTGCTCTGGTCCATACCCATGGCGCCGGATGACGGCGGCGCTGCCGCCTACCGGGAGATCGCCGAAGGCCGCCACAATGCCCTCTACAAAAGCTGGGCCGTCAAGATCCTGCAATCCCGCGCCGGCGACCGCGGCCCCATCTATGTGCGCACGACCTGGGAACTCGGGGGCGAGTGGTTCCCCTGGACCCAGGCGGCCAAAGACGATCCGGCCGCCTACCGAAAGGCTTTTGCCGTCTTTGCCGCCTGTTTTCACCAGGTCTCCGGGCGCTTCCACATGGTCTGGGACTTTACCGCCGACCGGGGGCCGGTGGAGCAGTGGTACCCGGGAGACCAGGCGGTCGACGTGCTTTCCCAGGATATCTACTGGAACGCGCAGTATGCCGGGAACAACGCCGATGAAGCCTTCCGCCGGGCGAAAGAATGCGACCGGGGGCTGGACTGGATGAACGCCTTTGCCGCCAGGCATCAAAAACCCATGGCCATATCGGAATGGGGCGTGCCCGGGGCGGACAGCAGCAGCCTGGACGGGGCCAGGTTCATCGCATTGCTCAGCCATTGGATGGCCACCCATAACCTGGTGTACGCCACCTACTGGGATGCGCCGGAAGCATCGTCTTACGATGGTCGGTTGTCCGATGACAAGCCCGCAAAAACCGCGGCGGCCCTTAAAAAGCTTTACATGACGGGGTGGGGCGTCCGTCCCTAGAGGTGTTCAGAGGGCAGGACAAGAAGAGAAGCCGTGGCTTCCCTTCGTCCTTCCGGGCGGCTCTTCCGCCACACCCTCATCCCCGGCAGCCGGAGCATCGCCGGTTCCCGCTCAATAATCAGCCCGAGCGTGTGCAGAATCGCGAGGCGTATCCACACGCTCATGATGATGGGGGCCGCACCAGCCGCCGCGCTGCCCATAGCCGCGCTGCCCATGGCCATGCCTCCAGGCCGCGCGCATCCCGATGTTCATCCCGATGAAGATGACGATGATCAGGATCACCGCAATACGGGTGAGGGTCTTTAGCGCCGGCGTCGCGGCAAAGTTTCCGAACACATAGCCGATGACGAAGACGATGCTGGCTATGAACAGCACACGAAGAGAAATCATTAGGAACAACATGATCGTATAATTTAAAGGTGAATAATGCATCATGACCGGAGGGGCGGGGCCTTACTTGTACTTGGCCAGCAGCGCCTCGCATTCCCTCCTGCCCCAGTGTGGGGTCACGCCGCCCGCATCTGCGGACAGGCGTTGCAGGGCTTTTTCCGCCAGCTGCCGCGCCAGCTTCTTGTCCCCGCCCCACATCTTGGGCGTATAATATTTTTCCCAGGCCTGCAGGTACAGCACCCTGGCGTTGTCCGGCGCCAGCGTGGCAGCCCTGCGCAGCGCCCCCGAAGAGAGGATGCCGTATTTCTTGCCGTAGGTCACGGTATTGATGTACACATAGGTGCGGTAGACCATGGACAGCACGACATAGGCCTCGGCCAGGGCCGCTTGCTGCGTCGCCGTGTCCAGCCGGGCGATGGCCTGCTTGATCTGCGCCTCCCCCTTCCTGGCGAAAGGCTCGATCTTCTCGCCATCGTCGAGGTAGAGGAAGCCGGTCTGGGCGTTGCAGAGGGCGGCATAGTAGTCCGGCAGCCAGGCTTCTTTGCCTTCGGCCGGCGTCTGCAGGAAGACTTTTTCCAGGGCCTGGTAATCGTCGGCGGTCTGCGCCTGGTCCAGGCGGGCGACGGCGGTGGCCAGGCCTTCCTGGCGTGCCGCAGCGGGGCGCGTAAGCAGGAGGCTGCAGGCCAGGGCTGCAAAAAGCAGGACCAGGCCCGGGGTGCGGTGGGCGGCCGTGAGGGGCCGCAGGAACGTGGTTTTCATGGGCATTCGTTTTAGATGAAAAATGGCTTTACAGGTTGCTGTTTATGTTGTCCAGCACATCGCTGGTCCGGTCGACGCCCAGGCTGGTGAAGAAGCCCAGGAAGAAGTACTGCCGCGCGGGCAGGGTCACCGGCGTCCTGTGGCGCCCGTCGGCGCTGTAGCGGTAGCCGAAGACCTGGCGGGTGCCCAGCAGGTTGTTCACCCCCGCAGCGACGCCGGAGAAGGCCGGGTGCTTCCATGACTTGAACATGGAGAACAGGTAGGCGACGTGCAGGTTGGCGACGCTGTAGGGCTTCGTATGGCCCTGGTCCCGTATCTCAGCAGCGCCGTCCGGCAGCTCATGGAGGTCATAATAAGGCCGTCCCGAGGCGAAGGCGTAGGAGACGTTGACGCTGGTGCTGATGTCGGGAAAGAACTTTTTGACGGCCAGGGTGGCGGTATGCGGGGCGGCGAAGTCGGGCCGCAGGCTGTAGGGATAGTTCAGGTAGTTCCGCTTGGTGTCCAGGTAGGTGTAGGATACCCAGTAGTCCAGGTCGGGGATGCTTTTCTTGTCCCTCCAGAACAGCTCTATGCCGCGGGCATAGCCGTCGCCGCTGTTGCCCGCCGGGTCGGTCTTCACCAGGTCATGGTATTTTTTATAGTAGGCTTCCACGCGGAAGAAGCGGTTGCTGGCCTTCAGCGTATAATTGAGGATGTAGTGGGTGGCCCGCGAGGCCTGCAGCCCGGGCTCCAGGCGCAGGTACTCGCTCTCCGGCATCTGGTAAAACTGCCCGTAGGCCAGGTTGAACTGCCCGGCGGCGCCGACGCGGTAGGCCAGGCTCAGGCGCGGTGCCAGGGTGGCCTCGTCCAGCAGGGAAGCGTGTTCCAGGCGCAGGCCCAGGCGTGCCGCCAGCCGCTCGCTGAGCTGCAGGTGCCCCTCGGCGAAGGCCGCGGCGCGCTGGTTGGTGAGGGTGGAGAGGGTATCGCCATGGCGGTACCGGTCGCGGGTATAGAATGTTTCGGCGCCGAAGCTCAGCGACTGGCCACCCCGGAAGTACCGCGTGGCCACCGCGCGGCCCTGCGCAAAGTCCCCCTGCGTCTGGCTGTCGCCGTTCTTGTCGCCGTAGGGTGCGCCGGGGAGCTGCAGCAGCTGCCCCTTTCCGTCGAGCAGCCGCAGCTGCAGGGCATGGCGGCTGTTGTCGTAGGCCGCGCCGGCGCTCAGCTTCCAGTGCTCACCCAGCAGCTGGCGGTAGCTGATGTTGGCATAGAGGTCCCGGCTGCGGGTCTCGTAGTCCTGGAGCAGGGCCCCGCTGTCGATATCGGGGTTGCGCATGCCCAGATGTCCGCGATCCCAGAGCAGGAAGAGCTTTAGCATGCCCTTGTCCCCGGTCTTCCAGCGCAGGTTGGCATTGCCGCTGTAGTATTCCGGCCCGTGGTAATAGTCGGGCTGTTGTTTGACCAGGCCGTTGTACAGGGCCTGGTTGGCGTAGTCGGCGTTGATGCCGAAGCTGCTTTTCTTGTCCCGGGACAGCTGCTGGACGCCCGCGCTCAGGTTGCCCGGCAGGAAGGCGCTGAAGGAGGCCGAGGACTCCTCCGGCAGGTCCACGCTCTCGAGGATCAGGGCGCTGCTCATGGCCCCGCCATACAGGGCCGAGTAGCCGCCGGAGCTGAACAGGATGCCCGAGAACAGGAAAGGGTTCACCCGCGCGGGCTGCGCCAGCCCGGGGACGGCGGGATAGTTGGGATGGGGCAGCAGCAGGCCGTCGATGAACTGTTTGGTCTCCGCTCCCGTGCCGCCGCGGACAAAGAGGCCGGCCTGCTCGCCGACCTGCTGGGCGCCGGGCAGGGAGCGCAGGGCCATGGCGAGGTCGGCGTTGCTGCCGGCGACGGTGACGGCGTCCATGGGCGTCAGCGAGGCGCCCTTGGCTTTGTCGCTGGCCTCGAAGCTGCCGGCGCTGATGACCACGCCGCGCAGCTGCTGGGCCTTTTTCTGCAGGACGATGCGCAGGACGCCTGCGGAGTCGATGTCCAGCGCCTGGCGGTAGGGCTGGTAGCCCAGGGCGCTCACCACCAGGGTCTGACGCCCCTGCGCGGGGGTGATGACATGGAAGCGGCCGGCGCTGTCGGCGGTGGTGCCCTCGCCGGCGGGATACAGCTTGACACTGGCGAAGGATACCGGCTGTCCGGCGCTGTCCGATACGGTGCCGGACAGGGTATGCCCGGCCTGCTGCGCCGGGAGCTGCAGAGGCGCCAGCAGCGCGGGAAGCCAGGCCAGAAGGATCAGTTGCTTTTTCATCGCAGGTGGTTTTTGGGTTACCATTACGATGACAAAGCTATCCCTGCCTGCAGCGGGAAAAACGGAGAATAGTCCAACCGGGCAATCGTGGAGACATCCCGGGCAATTGTATAGACATCACCAGCAGGAGGTACCCGCTGCCGGGCTGTCTTCAGGGCCACACGCCGGGCCCGCGCAAGCCCCGTAACGGAGCAGCACCACGCCGGTGGCGAAGACGTGGCTGCCCAGCAGCTTCAGGGTCTGGCGCTGCCGCAGCGCCGCGAAGAGGGGCC
>CBINPH010000160.1:0-7583 GCA_966252445.1 uncultured Chitinophagaceae bacterium
TCGTGCGGCCCAGCTGCACACGGTAGCCCCAGCGTTCCAGGGCTGCCTTGGCGGGAGCCACATCGTCCAGGCAGAAATAGCCGGCAGGGCAGGTGATCCCTATGGTGTCCCCCGGCTGCAGGAAGGGCGGCAGCACCGTGGGGGCGGAGGGGGGAAGCGGGAAAAGATGGCTCATGGGCGGGCGGTTTGCGGAGCGGCCGCTGCCGGCTCGCTCAGGATGCAGGTGTCGGCGATCTCCAGAAGGTGCGGCAGCCCCAGCTTCAGGGCATAGTTCTCCGGCTGGTGACCGGAAGGAAAGCCGAAGGCCACGGGGTAATCGTATTCTTTGACCTTGTCCAGGATGATCTCGTATTCGGATGACCCAAAAGGCCTCTCCGTTTCGCGGGCCTCGGTAAAGCTGCCGACGAGCAGGCCGCTGAGACCCTCCAGCCAGCCGGCCCGCTTCAGGTTCTCCATCATGCGGTCCACGTTGTAGCGGTACTCCCCGGTGTCCTCGATCAGCAATATCCTGCCACGGGGATCGGGCTGGCTGCGGGTGCCGGAGGCGTTGGCCAGCAGGGAGAGGTTGCCCCCGGTGAGCAGCCCCTCGGCCTTACCGGGCCTGTTCAGGGGATGGACGTCAAAGGGGTAGCTGCAGGGTTCCCCGCAGAGGGCGCGGTGCAGGCTGCCCACATAGTCGTCGTCGCGGGTGAGCGCCGTGATGCCGCTGCACATCACCGCATGCAGGCTGGGGATGCCGAAACAGGCCTGCAGGTGAAGATGCAGGGTGGTGATGTCGCTGTAGCCGCAGAGCCATTTGGGGTGGCGCCGGAAGCGCGAAAAATCCAGACGGTCGATGATGCGGACCATGCCGTAGCCGCCCCGCCCGAAGATCACTGCGGCGATACCGGGGTCATCCATCATCTCCTGCAGCTCCGCCAGTCGCAGCTCGTCCGGCGCGGAAAAATTATGGTATGCACTGCCCACGGTGACGCCCATCCGTACCCCGAAGCCCCAGGACTCCAGCACGCCGGCGGCATAGCGGGCCACCTCCAGGTCCATGCGGCTGGAGGGGCAGGTGATCCCTATGGTGTCTCCTGGGCGGAGGTAGGCGGGCATGGGCATGGTCTTCATATGGCGCTTTGAGGCATCCAATATGGGCAATTTTGCAGACATGGAAAAGTCCGCCTTCCGGCCGGCCTCCCCGCCGAAGGGGCGGCATGCCGACTACAGGGGCTTTTCCGTAATTTTGCTCCCTATGACCACATTCAAGCGATACCTCATTACGGCGGCGCTGCCCTATGCCAACGGCCCCATCCATATCGGCCACCTGGCGGGGTGCTACCTGCCGGCAGACATTTATGTCCGTTACCAGCGGGCCAACAAAAAAGATATCCGGTTCATCTCCGGCACCGATGAATACGGGATGGCCATCGCCATCAAGGCCATGCGCGACGGCGTCACACCCCAGGAGATCGTCGACAAGTACCATCCCATGATCCGCGACAGCTTTGCCGGCATGGGCATTTCCTTCGATATTTTTTCCCGGACCACCCGGCCGGTGCATCACGAGACGGCGGGAGCGATGTTCCGCAAGCTCTACGATGACGGGCAGTTCGAGGAGCGGGTCACCGAGCAATATTATGACGAGGAAAAACAGCTCTTTCTCGCCGACCGCTTCATCACCGGCACCTGCCCCATCTGCGGCAACGAGAGCGCTTACGGGGACCAGTGCGAACGCTGCGGCTCCTCGCTGAGCCCCGACGAGCTCATCAACCCCCGCTCGGTCATCAGCCAGTCGACGCCGGTCAAACGCCCCACCAAACACTGGTACCTGTCCCTGCAGAAGTTCGAGCCCTGGCTGAAGGAATGGATCGCCGGCAAGGAAGGTGTATGGAAGAACAACGTGCTGGGCCAGTGCAAGAGCTGGCTGGACCACGGGCTGCAGAGCCGCTCCATGACCCGCGACGGCAGCTGGGGCATACCGGTGCCCCTGCCGGAAGCCGAGGGCAAGGTGCTTTACGTGTGGTTTGACGCGCCCATCGGGTACATCTCCGCCACCAAGGAGCTCCTGCCGGACAACTGGCAAGACTACTGGATGCGGGAGGACACCCGGCTGATCCATTTCATCGGCAAGGACAACATCGTCTTTCACTGCATCATCTTCCCTGCCATGCTGCGGGCACACGGAGAGTTCGTGCTGCCCGACAACGTGCCGGCCAACGAGTTCCTCAACATCGAGAGCGACAAGGTGTCTACCTCCCGCAACTGGGCGGTGTGGGTCCATGAGTACCTGAAAGATTTTCCGGGGCAGCAGGATGTCCTGCGCTATGTGCTCTGCGCCAACATGCCGGAAAACAAGGACAACGACTTTACCTGGAAGGACTTTCAGGACCGCAACAACAACGAGCTGGTAGCCATCCTGGGCAATTTCGTCAACCGCACGATGGTGCTCATGCACAAGCTCTGCAAAGGCAAGGTGCCGCCCTTCCATGCCGATATCGCCGACGAGAAGGACAAGGCCGTGGCGCTGCGCCTGCAGGAATATGTGGGCAGGGTGAGCGACTCCCTGGAGCACTTCAGGTTCAGGGACGCCCTGGCGGCCGTCATGGACGTGGCCAGGGAAGGCAACCGCTACATGCAGGAGCGGGCCCCCTGGATGCTGTCGAAGACCCCGGAGATGCAGCAGGCCCACCAGCAGGAGATCGACAACTGCATCCATGTCTGCCTGCAGCTGACGGCCAACCTGGCCATCCTCTGCAACCCCTTCCTGCCCTTTACGGCACAGCGCATCTGCCATATGCTCAAAGTGGTGGAGCGCATGCTGGAATGGGAGAACGCCGGCAGCATGAAGCTGGTGAAGACAGGCTACAGCCTCCGCGAGCCGGAGTTGCTCTTCGCCAAAATCGACGACGCGCAGATACAGGCCCAGATGGACAAGCTGAATGCCGGTGCCAGGACCCCTTCCCCGGAAGCCGCGGCGCCTGCCGCCCCCCTGGCTCCCGCCAAGCCGCAGATCAGCTACGACGACTTCGCGAAGCTGGACCTGCGTATAGGCCGCATCGTGCATGCCGAGAAGGTGAAGAAGGCGGACAAGCTGCTGCAGCTGACCGTGGACCTGGGCGGGGAGCAGCGCACCGTGGTGTCGGGCATCGCGGAGCATTATGCCCCCGAGGCCATCGTCGGACGGCGGGTGACGCTGGTGGCCAACCTGGCGCCGCGGAAAATGAGGGGCATAGAATCCCAGGGCATGATCCTCATGGCCGAAGACGGGGGCAAGCTGCTGTTTGTGGGTACGGAAGAAGAGGCTACGCCGGGCAGCCCGGTGAGCTGAGGCTCAATGGCGGGGCTCCCAGCGGAGCTCGGCCACGCCCAGGCGCTTGGCGGTCACGCGCGCGAGCATGAACAGATAATCGCTTAAACGGTTCAGGTAAGGGATCACCAGCGGAGCCACGAAGGCGCCGGTGTCGGCCAGCCCTACGCATTGGCGCTCCGCCCGCCGGCATACGCAGCGCGCGATATGGGCCGCGGAGATGGCGGGGTGTCCGCCCGGCAGGATGAAGGAGCGCAGGGGAGGTACCGAGGCCTCCATCTCATCCAGCACCTTTTCCAGGCGCTGCAGGTCACTGTCGCGGAGGTCGGGGAGTTGTATCCTCGTGTCGCGGGCGGGATCGCAGGCCAGGGAAGAGCCGATGGTGAAGAGCCTTTCCTGGATCTCCCGCAGCAACGTGATCGTATCCGCATCGTCCTGCAGGTCGGCCACCCAGCCCAGCACGCTGTTTAACTCGTCGACGGTGCCGTAGGCTTCAATGCGTTCGTGGTGCTTGGACACCCGCGTTCCTCCCAGCAGGGCCGTCTGCCCCTGGTCGCCGGTCTTCGTGTAGATCCTGTAGGCCATAGGCCGTGGTTGAAGCAGTGGAGCAGCAGTCGCCCTTAGGATTTTTCCGCCAGGGAGGCTCCCTTGTTGATGGTGTCTTTCTCTATAATGCCATCACGCAGGCGCACGATGCGCTTGGCGTGTTCGGCGATGTCTTCTTCGTGGGTAACCAGGACCACCGTGTTGCCGGTGCTGTGGATCTGGCTGAAAATGTCCATGATCTCCACCGAGGTTTTGGAGTCCAGGTTCCCCGTAGGCTCGTCCGCCAGGATGATGGCCGGCGTGTTGATCAGGGCCCTGGCGATGGCCACGCGCTGGCATTGTCCACCGGAGAGCTCGTTGGGCTTGTGCCTGGCGCGCTCGGCCAGGCCTACCTTTTCCAGCATGGCCAGGGCCCGCTCCTCCCGCTCCTTTTTCGGTGTGCCCGCATAGATCAGGGGCACCGCCACGTTTTCGAGGGCGCTAAGGCGGGGCATGAGGTTGAACTGCTGGAAGACGAAGCCGATCTCCTTGTTGCGGATCTCAGCCAGCTGGTTGTCCTCCATTTTGCTGACATCCTGGTTGTTGAGCACGTAGGTCCCGGCGGTGGGGGTATCCAGGCATCCGAGGATGTTCATCAAGGTAGACTTGCCCGAACCGGAAGGTCCCATCAAGGCCACATACTCGTTGGTGGCAATGTCGAGGTTGATCCCTTTCAGCACGGGGATGGCGTTCTTGCCCATATAATAACTCTTCCTGATGTTATCCAGGTGGATGATGGATGCCATATGCTGTGTTTAGTGGATCATGCGTCTCCCATCCCTCCCGGGAGACGTGCAAACAAAGATACCATATCGCGGGTTTATTGCAAGGCTTTTGGGACAAATGGCCTCCGAACCGCCCTGGCTGCGGTCTCGCATGAGAAAATCTCCTGCGTAAGGAAGGTTCTTCCTAAATTTGCCCGCTATGGACAAAGAAATTGTAGTGAGTGGCATACGGTCCACCGGTTTCCTGCATCTGGGTAATTATTTTGGCGCCATCCGGAACTTTATCCGGATGCAGGACGACTATGCCTGCTATTTCTTTGTCGCCGACCTGCATGCCCTGACCACCCATCCTGATGCCAGCCTGTTCCGGGACAACGTGTACCGGGTCGTGGCAGAATACCTGGCCTCGGGGCTGGACCCGGAGAAGTCCATCCTCTACGCCCAGAGCGACGTCCCGGAGACCGCGGAGCTCTACCTGCTGCTGAACATGCTGGCCTACAAGGGCGAGCTGGAAAAGGTGCCCACCTTCAAGGACAAGGTGCGGCAGCAGCCGGAGAACGTCAACGCCGGCCTGCTCACCTATCCCGTGCTCATGGCTGCGGATATCCTGCTGCACCGCGCCGTCAAGGTGCCGGTAGGGCAGGACCAGAAACAGCACCTGGAGATGGCCCGCAATTTTGCCGGCCGCTTCAACACGCGCTACGGCGAGCTCTTTCCCGAGCCCTATGCCTTCAACTTCGGGCATGAGCTGCTGCGCATCGGCAGCCTCGACGGCGAAGGCAAGATGAGCAAGAGCCAGCACGAGATGTCTACCCTCTACCTGGCCGACAGCGACGAGGACATCCGCAAAAAGATCATGCGGGCCAAGACCGATGCCGGGCCGACGGAGCCCAACACCGCCATGCCTCCCTACATCGAGAACCTGTTCACCCTGTTGCGGCTGGTGTCCTCTGCCGAGGTCCTCAAAAAATACGAGGAAGACTATGCGGAGTGCCGTATCCGTTACGGGGATATGAAGAAGCAGCTGGCCGAGGACATGATCGCCTTCATCGGACCCATCCGCCGCCGCGCCGCCGAGATCAGGGCCGACGAGGCCGGCATCCAGCGCATCATGCGCGCCGGCGCCGAGCGGGCCCGCGCCAGCGCCGCCCTGACCGTGGGCGAAGCCAAAAAGCGCATGGGCATCCGCTATTATTGAATCCTCCCTTCCTTCCCCCTGCGGAAAGATTTTTGTATATTGGGCATTCCAACCAACCCCAGACAACATATCCACGAAATGCCAAAAGCCAGGAAGATCAAGCACATTGCCGTTGCGGGCAACATCGGCGCAGGGAAGACCACGCTGGCCGGACTGCTCGCCAGGCACTTCCGCTGGGTGCCGCAGTACGAGGACGTGGAGCACAACCCCTATCTCTTTGACTTCTATGAGGACATGCCCCGCTGGTCCTTCAACCTGCAGATCTATTTTCTGAACAGCCGCCTCAGCCAATTGCTGGAGATCCAGCACGGCAAGGACACGGTGATCCAGGACCGGACGATCTACGAAGACGCCCAGATCTTCGCGCCCAATCTCCACGACATGGGGCTCATGAGCAAGCGCGATTTCGACAACTACTACCAGTTTTTCCAGACCCTGAGGACCATGATCCGCCCCCCGGACCTGCTGATCTACCTGAAGGCCTCGGTGCCCACCCTGGTGGACAATATCCAGAAACGGGGCCGGGAATACGAAGAGAATATCCGCCTGGATTACCTCAAGCGGCTGAACGGATATTATGACCGCTGGGCCGGGGAATACCAGGAAGGGCCCCTGCTGATCGTCGATGCGGGGAAGAACCGCTTCGCAGAAAGGGAGGAGGACCTGGGCGAGATCATTTCCCGCATAGAGTCGGAGCTGCACGGGCTTTTTTAAGGCCTGCGGCAGCACGTTTTGCATCGGTACGGCAAAGTCAAATTGGGGACTGCACTATAGCCGGAGCAGGCTCACTGCAGGTTGTGGTAGACCTTCTGCACGTCTTCGTCTTCTTCCAGGCGGGCGATCAGTTTCAGCACCTCTTCCGCATCTTCTTCCCCCAGCTCCACGGTGGTGGTGGGTATCCATTCCAGTTCGGCATTGAGGGGTTCTATGCCTTTGGCTTCGAGGGCCTTCTGCATGGCGCCGAAGTCGCTGAAGGCGCAGTGCACCACCACATGCCCTTCTTCGTCCTCCCCCAGCTCTTCCAGGCCGGCGTCGATGAGCTCCAGCTCCAGCATCTCCTGGTCCAGCCCTTCGGCGTTCAGTTTGAACACCCCTTTGCGGTTGAACAGGAAGCTGACGCTGCCGCTGTTGCCCAGGCTGCCGTTGCCCTTGTTGAAGATGGCCCGCACGTTGGCCACGGTGCGGGTGGTGTTGTCCGTGGCGGTCTCCACCAGCACCGCCACCCCATGGGGGGCGTATCCTTCATAGAGCACCTCCTCGTAGTTGTCCGTATCCTTGCTGACCGCCCGCTTGATGGCGGCGTCGATACGGTCCTTGGGCATGTTGATGGCCTTGGCATTCTGGATGATCCGCCGCAGCGTGGGGTTGTTCTCCGGGTCGGGGCCGGACTGCTTGACGGCGATGGCGATTTCCTTGCCGAACCGGGTAAACTGCTTGGCCATGCGGTCGTACCGCGCGAACATCTTGGCCTTGCGTACTTCGAATATGCGTCCCATCTGAATGTGTCGGTTGAGGCTGCAAATGTAGCGCAATCCCGGGTGGCCAGCAAGGGCCCGCCGGGACCAGGCCTCCCTATGCGCCTTTGACCTGCTTGGTCCTGATCTGGTGGTAGTACAGGTAATACAGCACGTGGAACACGCACATGATGACCGCAAAGATGATCAGGGCGGACTGCTCCGGCGTCATGCGGTGGTGCAGGTAGGTCACCACGGCCAGCAGCGCGCAGAGGGCCAGCCCCGACACCGAGGTCACCCGCATGCTCCGGATGATGTCGGCCGCTGTG
>CBINPH010000161.1:0-7575 GCA_966252445.1 uncultured Chitinophagaceae bacterium
CTTCTTTGTTCGCCTTGAGTTTGGCCTCTTCCACGATTTCCTGGATGTGGGCCACGGCCTGGGTGCGGGCTTCTTCCTTGAGGGTCTCTATGAGCTGGGTGCGGGCGTCATCGGCGCTCAGGTTGGCGACCTTTTCGAGGCGGCGGATATGTTCTTCCTGGTGTTTCTCGAGCTCGGACCGCTTGATGTTGACCAGCTCGATCTGGCGTTGCAGGTTCTCCTTGATGGCTTCGTTTTCCTGGATCTGTCGCTGCTGCTGCTCGGCCTTCTGGTTCAGGGTGTTTTCCTTCTGGCGTATGCGCCCCTCTGCCTCGTCCAGTTTCTTGTTCCGCTGCTGCACTTCCCTGTCGTGCTCGCTTTTCAGCTGCAGGAACTTCTCTTTCGCCTCCAGTATCCGGTTCTTCTTCAGGTTTTCAGCCTCTGCCTGCGCATCGCTGAGGATCTTTCGGGCTTGCTGCTCGGCCTCCTCAACCTGTGTACGGGTATTCCGGGCGAAGATCACCTTGCCCAGGAGGATGCCTATGATCAATGCCGCTGCCGCGGCAATAATGGTAACCACAATCATGCTCATATCGTTCGAACGGTTTCATGATGAATAAATAATCCTTGTCCCGCGGGTCGCGGGAAAACAGTGTGCGAAAATACGAATTTACAGGAGAAAAGGCAGTATAATTCGGCCCTATAGGGGGCGGGCCGTAGCGACCGGTTCAGGAGCCCAGCGCCTCGTCGAGGAGGGCATGGATGCTTTCCATGCGCTGCTGGAAGTCTTCCGGCAGAGACGCCCCCGCCGTCACCGGCTGGGTGGCATACCAGATCAGGCACATGGAGATATAGTCCTGCAGGTCCTTGCCGGCATAAGCGGTCTTGAGCTCCACGATCTTGTCGTTGACCTCTTTCATGGTCTTGCGGATGTTCTCCTCTTCCTCCGGCTTGATGCGCAGGCGGTACGTGCGGTCGGCCACGACGATGTTTACGGGAATAAGGGTGTCGTTGGGCATGGTGATGTGGTTGGCGAAGGAATGTTCAGGCGTTCAGCCGGGCCAGGCAGCGGTCTATCTCATGGATGTATTCTCCGAGGAGGGAACGCAACTCCTTCCTTTTGCCGGAAACGGCCTCTTCGGTTCCGCTGACGTTGCCGGCGATCTCCAGCAGCTGCAGGCGCTTTTCCAGGGCCTCCACCTGCGCCGTACGCGCCTGGAGGGCCTCCTCCTGTTCAGTCTTTTCCCGCTGCAGCCGCGCATTCTCTTCCTGGAGAAAGCGGACTTTTTCCACAATCAACCTGATTTTCTTCTCCAGAAGGGGTATAGTGAGGTCTGCAGCCATATAATGTCAACGCAGGAATGCCGGAGACTATGGCCGTCACTTGCGGATGCCGGCCTTAAGCTGGGTTTCATAAGCCCGGATGAGCTTCCCCATGACCCCGTCGATCTCTTTGTCCGTCAGCGTCCTGTGCCGGTGGCGGAAGATAAAGCTGACCGCGTAGGACTTTTTGTCCTGGCCCAGCTTCTCGCTTTCGAAAATATCAAACAACTGTATCCTTTCCAGGATATCGGACTTCAGGGCCCGGGCCGTCTTTTCCACCTCGGCGAATGGGGTGTTCTTATCCAAAATCAATGCCAAATCCCTGCGCACGGTGGGGTAGCGGGGAATCTCCTCGAAGGTGACCCGGTGACGCTCTCCCAGGGAACGCAGGAAAGCCCAGTCCAGATCCGCGTACCATACCGGCTGACGCACATCCCTGGCCTTGAGGGTCCGGGCATCGGCAGGACCCATCCAGCCGGCCGGCCGGCCCTTCACGTCCACCCGCTGGGTCCGGGCGGGGTCCAGCCCCTCCGGCACCTCCGGCGACTGCGTGAACACGGGTACAGCGCCCAGCAGCGCGAAAATATTTTCCAGGTGCCCCTTCACGAAGTACCCGTCCACCGGCTCTGGCGGCTGCTTCCAATGGGGGGCCCGCTTCGGGCCGCTGAAGTACAGGGCCAGGTGTTCCTTTTCTTCGTATCCGCTTCCCCCGTGAAAGTACGTTTTTCCCCACTCAAAAAAAAGGATGGCCTCCTGCCGGCGGTTCAGGTTGTAAGCGATGGCGTCCAGGCCGCTGCCGAGCATGGAGCTGCGCATGACGTCGAGTTCAGCGCTGAGGCTGTTCATCAGCCGAACGGCTCCCGGCCCCGCCCCGCGGCTGCTGGTGAGGGAGTTGGTAAAGATCTCATAAAAACCGTTGGCCACCAGGTATCCCGCCACCCGGGAGCGCCAGGCAGCGGCATCGCCGGCGGTGACAGCCGGCGACAGGCTGATGCGGGTGGGTATCTCCACGCGATCATAGCCGTCGATACGCATGATCTCCTCCACCAGGTCGGCCGGCAGGCTGACATCCCGCTTGTATGCGGGTACCGACACCGACAGCATGTCCGCACCGGCGTCCTCGAACCCGAAGCCCAGTCCGTACAGGATGCCCTTGACGGCCTCCGCCCCGTAGCGGCGGCCGCTCAACTGCTCCAGGTAGGTCAGCGAGAGGTTGACCCGGGGCGCCCTATCCGGCGATGGATAGACATCCACGATGTCCATGGCAACCCGGGCGCCGCAGAGCTCCGTCATGAGCAGCGCGGCGCGTTTCAGGGCATACAGGACCCCGGAGATGTCCACCCCCTTCTCGAAACGCTGCGCCGCATCGGTGCGCAGGTCATGGCGGAAAGAGCTGCGCCGCACGGAAATCGGATTGAAAAAAGCGCTGTCCAGGAACACCGTCCGCGTCTGCTCCCTTACCCCGGAATCCAACCCCCCGAAAACACCGGCGATGCACATGGGACCCTCGGCGTCGCACACCATGAGGTCGGCGGTGGAGAGCTTCCTTTCCTTTCCGTCCAGCGTCACAAAGGGCGTGCCTTCGGGAAGGTTCCTGACCAGCACCTGCCCTCCCCGTATGGCCGCGGCATCAAAGGCATGCAGGGGCTGCCCGCACTCGTGCAGCACGAAATTGGTGATGTCCACTACATTGTTGACCGGCCGCACGCCGATGGAGACCAGGCGTTCCCGCAGCCAGGCCGGAGATTCCGCCACCTGCACCTCGCTGAGGGTGAGGCCCGCATAGCGGGGGCAGTCCGCGGTGTTCTCGACCCGCACCTGTATCGGCAGGCTGTGGTCAGCTACGGTGAACGCATCCACGGAGGGCCGTTCGGGGCGGACGCGTGTTCCGTCGCGGTTGCTGAGGTAAGCGCAGACATCCCGGGCCACCCCCAGGTGGCTCATGGCATCCATGCGGTTGGGTGTGAGGCCGATCTCATAGACCCAGTCCCTGTAAGGCTTGAAATACGCGGCGGCCGGCATGCCGGGGGCGGCGGCGCCGTCCAGGACCAGGATGCCTTCGTGGTCCTTCCCCAGGCCGATCTCGTCCTCCGCACAGATCATCCCTTCGCTTTGTTCGCCCCGGATCCGCGTCTTCTTCAGGGTGATGGGGTCACCCTCCAGGGGATAAATCGTGCTGCCCGCCGGGGCCACCACCACTTTCTGCCCGGCGGCCACATTGGGGGCCCCGCAGACAATGCCCAGGACGCGGCCTTCCCCGGTATCCACGCGCGTGAGGCGCAGCTTGTCTGCGTTGGGATGGGGTGCTACGCTCAGCACTTCGCCGATCACCAGGCCTTCCAGGCTGCCCTTCACCGCTTCGAAGGGCTCCAGGCTTTCCACCTCCAGCCCTATGGCCGTGAGGATGGAGGAGAGTTCTTCGGGGCTGGGTTTCAGGGGAAGATAGGTGCAGAGCCAGTTGTACGAGATGGTCATGAATCGGTGGTTATTCGTTTGTTTTGCGCTAAAAATCAGGGCGTAAAATTACCATTATCCCCCTGAACTTCCCCCTAAAATTTAGGTCTCCGTCTCCGGAATCCGGCCGGTACAAAAGATGTGGATAACCCGTCCTGTGCACGGGATTTATAATATTTTTTGTGGAAAAAGGGGCGTAAATTGTAGGAAAACCCGGGAGGGAATATGGAATAACCTGTGCAGGAAGGGCTAATAAATATTTGACGGAAAATGCTTGTCCTTTCTTGGAAATATGGGCTACTTTCGTTGCCCCACGTTGCGGTGAATTGACGAAAATTTAACATCGCCTTCTCCGTGAATTCATGTGGCGCAGTTGATCCGTGTGAGATCGGGATCCTCTTAATTTATTAACAACTAACCCATTACATCCGATATGGAGCTGCCCAATGTCAAAAAAGATAGGAATGTCAGAAGGAAAAACGTAGATATAAGCACGCTGGTCTACGGGAAGGTGCCCCCGCAGGCCAAGGACCTGGAGGAGGCCGTCCTGGGCGCCGTGATGCTGGAGAAAGGGGCCTTTGATACCGTGGTGGAAATTCTCCGTCCCGAATGTTTTTATGTGGACGCCCACCAGAAGATCTTCCAGGCCATGAAGACCCTTTCGGACAAGTCCATGCCCATCGATCTGCTCACCGTGGCCGAAGAGTTGAAAGTGCAGGGCGACCTGGAGGTGGTGGGAGGTCCCTATTACATTACCCGCCTGACCAATGTCGTGGCCTCCACCGCCAACCTGGAGGCTCATGCGCGCATCGTCCTGCAGAAATTCATTCAGCGGGAGCTCATCCGGATCTCCGGGGAGATCATCAGCGAGGCCTATGAGGACGCCACCGATGTCTTTGACCTGATGGATCAGGCTGAACAACGCCTCTATGAAATTACGGACAACCACCTGCGGAAAAACTATACCAACATCAGCGATGTGCTCAAGCAGACCCTGGAGCGCATCGAAGAGCTGCGCAAGAACGAAGAGGACATCAACGGTGTGCCCTCCGGTTACCACAAGCTCGACCACATCACCCGGGGCTGGCAGCCCACCGACCTGGTGATCATCGCCGCCCGTCCTTCGGTGGGAAAGACGGCTTTTGCACTCAACCTGGCGCTCAACGCCGCCCGGCATCCCCACAAGCCGACAGCCACGGCCGTTTTCTCGCTGGAAATGTCCGCCGGGCAGATCGTCCAGCGCATGCTGTCCACCGCCTCGGACGTGCTGCTCGAGCGCATCTCTTCCGGAAAGATGGAGGACTACGAAATGAAGCAGCTGATGGTAAAAGGCATCGAGCCGCTGTCGGAGTCCAAGATATTCATCGACGACACCCCCGCCCTGAACATCTTCGAGCTCCGCGCCAAATGCCGGCGGCTCAAGCACAAGAACAACCTGGGCCTGGTGATCATCGACTATATGCAGCTGATGTCGGGCTCCGGTGACCGCGGGGTCAACCGCGAGCAGGAGATCAGCAAGATCTCCAGGGACCTCAAATCCCTGGCCAAAGAGCTCGAGATCCCTGTCATCGCCCTGTCCCAGCTCAGCCGCGAAGTCGAACGGCGCAAGGAAGGCAACAAGATGCCCCAGTTGAGCGACCTGCGTGAATGTGTGACGGGCGACACCCGGGTATGGCTGGCGGACGGCAGCAGGGTGCCCGTCCGGGAGCTGGTGGGAAAATCCGTAGCCCTGTGGAGCCTCAATGACCAGCAACAGCTGACCGTCAGCCAGAGCGACTTCATATGGTCGGTGGGCAAAAAAGCAATTTATGAATTGACGCTGGCCTCCGGCAGGACTATGCGCGCCAGCAAAGAGCACCGGATTTTGTGCCTGGACGGCTGGAAGACTTTGCAGGACCTCCGGCCCGGCCTGGACTATGCCGGCCTGGCGAAAAAAGCGCTGAGCCATGCGCAGGCCGATATATCCTCTTCCTCCCCTTGGGAAGAGCTGGCTCCGGCCGGGGACACCGAACACGCGCCCAAGCTGTCCCTAGCGGAGGCCGGCCGGACATTTTTGGGCGAAGGCGCACAGCCGTCAGGCGCGTTCTCCACGGAAACACTCCTTGCAGACGAGGCCCAGCCGGAGGCGGAAAGCTCCAGCCCCCTGACGCAAAACGATATTTGCTGGGATTTGATCACGGGTATACGCCCCTGCGGGGAAGAAGAGGTCTTTGACCTGACGGTAGAAGAAACCCACAACTGGGTTACCGGGAACGGGATCATCACCCATAACTCGGGCGCCATCGAACAGGACGCCGACATGGTGATGTTCCTTTACCGGCCCGAGTATTACGACCAGACCACCAACGAGATGGGCGAATCCATCAAGGGAGAGACCTATATCCGCATCGCCAAGCACCGTAACGGACGCCTGGATACAGTCCGGTTCCGGGCCCTGCTCGACGTCCAGCGTTTCGAAGAGATGGAGGACGGCCAGGACTTTCTGAGCCCTGGCGACGGCTTTCCGCCGGCCGGCCCTGCCGGCGGGCAGGATGGCCCGCGCCTCTATATACAGAAGGGCTCCCGCATGAACGACATGAACTTCGACGACGGAGGCTTCCCCCCGGAAGAACCGCCTTTCTGATCCGCCACAACCCCGCCGGTCATGTCCCTGCCTTATTTTTATGCCCCCGGACTGCAGCCCGACGACGCCGAATGCACCCTGGATGAAACCGCGTCCCGCCACTGCGTGCAGGTGCTTCGCCGCCAGGTCGGGGACGCCGTGGTCCTCACCGATGGCCGCGGGCTGCGGGCCAGCGCCACTGTCGCTGAGGCGGATCGCCGCCATTGCCTGCTCCGCATCGGGAGCACGGAGCATCAGCCCGAGGCCCGTCCCCGGCTGGGGCTGGCCTTCGCCTTCACCAAGCAAATGGCCCGCACAGAATGGCTGATTGAAAAGGCCACGGAGCTGGGGATCTCGCACATCTACCCCTTGCTGTGTCAGCGCGGCGAACGGGCCCGTTACAGCCCGGAGCGGTTGCAGCACCTGCTGGTGGCCGCCATGCTCCAGTCTCAGCAGGTATACCTGCCTGTCCTGCATGCGGATACCCCTGTGGGGGACCTTGCCGGCCACAGCGCCTATCCCTGCCGCCTGCTCGCGCACTGCCTGGATGCTGAAAAGACATTTTTTCCCGGGGCCCTGCAGCCGGGCCTGGACACCCTGGCCCTGATCGGTCCCGAAGGGGACTTTACCCCCGATGAGGTGGAGCAGGCGCGGCAGCAAGGCTGCCGGCCCGTATCTCTGGGGTCCAACCGCCTGCGTACGGAGACCGCCGGCCTGGCCGCCGCCGTATGGATGAGTGGCCTCCGGCCCGTATAAACCCTATTTCCCCGCCAGGGGCTCCCGGAGCTTCACCGGGGGCTTGCTGCGCTTGCGCATGCGCATATTGAGCATTTCCACCCCGAAGGCGAAGGCCATGGCGAAATACACATATCCCTTCGGGATATGCTGATGATGCAGGGACTCCAGCCCCTCGAAGAACAGCATGAAGCCCACCATCACCAGGAAGGACAGGGCCAGCATTTTCAGGGTTGGATGCGCGTGGATGAAAGCGGATATGCGGCTGGAAAAAAAGAACATCACCACCATGGCGATGATCACGGCCACGATCATCACCGGTACCTGCCTGGCCATGCCGATGGCCGTGATGATGATACCAAGCCAGAGCACATTGATAAGTGGGAATTTATAAGCTTTGAGGGTGACGTATTCCAGGATTGCGTTGGATTCTTTAACCCCGATTTCTGCCCCTGAACCATCTTCGTTCACTTTATTTAACT
>CBINPH010000162.1:0-7511 GCA_966252445.1 uncultured Chitinophagaceae bacterium
CTTGTGGAACAGCACCGTGGTCGACACCGTCCATTCCAGGGCGTTCTTCAGCACGGCGGGGAGGCTGAACACATACTCCGGACTGCAGATGAGCAGGGCGTCGGCCCGGCCCAGGGCATCCCGGAAGGCCCGCACGGGCGGCGGCGCTTCCGCCTCCGCGGCGTCCAGGTCGGGACGGAAAAAGGGGAGGCGGTCGATGTCGCGGTACAGGTGCAGCCGCACCCGGCCGGCGTAGAGCCGCCCGACGGCCTGCAGGATGGCTTCGTTGGCGGAGCCGGGGCGGGTGCTCCCTGAAATAGCCAGCAGCTCGGTCATGGGGCAGGGTTTGTGCACGGGCGGTCAGCGCGGGGCAGGGTTTGCGGCGGCGGCTTCCAGCTGGGACAGGTCGATGAGGTTCCAGTGCTCCCGGTACCGGCCCTGTTCCAGGCGGACGATGTCGATCACCGGCAAGGCCACCTCCCGGCCCGTGGGCGGCCGGGAGAGCAGGGTGCCGGTGTGGCGCCCGTGAATGGTCTTGCGGGTGGCGACCCTGTCGCCCTCGGCTATCTGGGCGTGGATCTCTACACGGAGGCCGCTCAGGGCCTCCCAGAGCTGCTCCAGCACCCCGGTCATGGATTCCAGGCCCGGGGGGAGGCCGGCCTTGGCGCTCCAGTTGACGAAATCGGGAGCAAAGAGCTCGGGGAGGAGCTCGCTGCGGTGGCCTTCGATCACTTCCTTGTTGAAGCGGCGGACCACCGCTTTGTTCGCTTCCTCCTGTTGGGGATTGTTCATGTGGTTGGTGGTTTGGGTTTCAGGCGGTCTTGGGTTTCGTGGTTTCCCGGCGCTCAACGGTCGATCAGGCGCAGGGCCGACTCGCTGTAGCGCGGCCCGGGCTGGGGATACCGCGCCAGCAGGGCGGCGATGCGCTCCAGCGTCTCGGGCTGCAGGACCAGGTCTGCGGCGCCCGCGTTGTCTTCCAGGTAGCGCCTTTTCTTGGTGCCGGGGATGGGGATGATGTTCTCGCCCTGGGCCAGCACCCAGGCCAGCGCCAGCTGGGCGGGGCTGCAGCCCACGGTGGCAGCGAGGGCGGCGAATTCCCCGGCCATGCGCCGGTTGTCTTCCCAGTGGCTGTCGTCGAAACGCGGCAGCGTGCGCCGGAAGTCGTCCTCCTGCAGGGCCTCCCTGTTGAGCGTGGCGGTGACCAGCCCCCGCGACAGCGGGCTGTAGGCCACCAGCGTGACGCCCAGGGCCCGGCATGCATCCAGGATATCGCCCTCCACGTCGCGGCTAAGCAGGGAGTACTCGCTTTGCAGGGCGGCGATGGGATGGACGGCACAGGCCCGGCGCAGGGTGGCGGCGGAGGCCTCCGAGAGGCCCAGGTAACGCACCTTGCCTTCCCGGACCAGGTCAGCCATGGCGCCGACGGTGTCTTCGATGGGCACCGTCGGGTCTACCCGGTGCAGGTAATACAGGTCAATGACGTCGGTGCCGAGGCGGCGCAGGCTGCCCTCCACGGCCTGCCGCGCCCAGGCGGGGGAGCCGTCGATGTAGGTGCCCGCCGTGCCGGCATAGGCCGGCTTCGTCCCCCGGTGGCGGATGCCGAATTTCGTGGCGAGGAAGACCTTGTCGCGGCGCCCGGCCAGGGCGCGGGACAGCAGTTGCTCGTTCATGCCGTCGGCATACATGTCGGCGGTGTCCCAGAAGTTGATGCCCAGCTCCAGGGCCCTGTCCAGGGTGGCCAGGCTCTCCTGGTCGTCCAGGGCGCCGTAGGCGTAGCTCATGCCCATGCAGCCCAGCCCTATGGCCGGCAGCTGCTCTCCAGTGGTTCCTAGTGTTCGGTATTGCATAACGGTGTTTTTTTGAGGACACAAAGGTAGGCCGGCGCGGAAAGCTCCAATGACAGGATTCAAACGAAAACATACAGAATTCAAACAGGGGCTGCCGGACCCCGGAAAGCGCCGCGCTGTGTTCTCCGGCCTCGTTTTTGCAACGCTTCCCCTACCTTTGGTTACCCACCGCTAGAACTTCGGTTATGGCTACAACGCTCATCGCCCGCAGCGAGGTCCGTGTGCATGCGCCCGCATCACGGGTGTGGGCTGCCCTGACGGACCCGGCCATGGTTTCCCGGTTCATGCTGGGCATGGAGCCGGTCTCCAGCTGGTCCGGCGGGGCAGAGCTGCGCTGGATAGGGCGCCACCAGGGACGGACGGCCGACGAGGCCTGGGGCCGCATCCTGGCCATGGAGCCCCCGCGCAGGCTGCAGTATACCTTTTATTACCCCGGCTATGGTTTCCCCGACCAGCCGCGCTGGTACAACACCGTGACCTGGCTCCTCCGCGGCCTCGGACAGGATACCCTGGTCCGGGTGGAGCAGGGCGACTTTTCGGTGTTCCCGGAAGGGGCCTCCTTCGCCGCCCACAGCCAGGCCTTCTGGGACGAGGCCCTGAAGGCGCTGAAGGCGCTGCTGGAGGCGCCGGAGCCGGCCAACGATATATGACCATGCCACACACCGCTTACATTTGCCAGACCTGCGGCGTGCAGTACGCGCCCTCGGCGGTCCCGCCCCCGGCCTGCCCTGTCTGCGAAGACGAACGCCAGTATGTGCCGCCCGGCGGGCAGACCTGGACACAGCTCCAGGCCCTGGCGGCACATCACCACAATGTGATCGAAAAAGTCAGGGAGCAGCTCTACGCCATCTACACCGTACCCGCCTTCGCGATAGGCCAGCGGGCGCACCTGCTGCAAACCCCAGGGGGCAATATCCTCTGGGACTGCATCAGCCTCGTGGACCCGAGCACCCAGGCGCTGGTAGAGGCGCTGGGCGGACTGCGGGCCATCTGCATTTCCCATCCGCATTACTTCGCCTCCCTGCAGGCCTGGAGCGCCGCCTTCGGGGATGTACCGGTGTATGTGCACAGCCTCGACGCCGCCTGGCTGGGTTGGAAGCCCGACAGCGTCCGGCTCTGGGAGGGCGAGGTCCTCTCCCTCTGGGACGGCATCAGCCTGCGCTGCTGCGGGGGGCATTTCCCGGGGGGCAACATCCTGCACTGGCCGGCCGGGCGCGCCCTGCTCACCGGCGACATCATCCAGGTATGCCCCGACCGGCGCTCGGTGTCTTTCATGTACAGCTATCCCAACCTGATCCCCCTGCCCCGGCAGGCGGTCACCCGCATCCGCGACATCGTCAACGCGCTGGATTATACGGCCATGTATGGGGCCTTCGGGCGCTATATCCCCGAGGGTGCCCCCCAGGCCATGGACCGCTCGGTGCAGCGTTACCTGGCGGCGCTGGGCTGAAGGGCGGAGCGCCGCAGCGCCCGCGGGGCCGAGCCCGTTTGCTTGCGGAAGAAGTGGTTGAAGTAGGAGGGGTATCCGAAGCCCAGCGCATAGGCGATTTCGCTGATGTTCCAGTTGGTGTGCATCAACAGGGCCCTGGCCTCCACGGCGATGCGCTCGGCGATATGCTCGGAGGTGGTCTTGCCCGTGATCTCTTTCACAGCGCGGTTCAGGTGGTTGACATGCACGGAGAGCTGCTTCGCAAAATCGGCCGCCGTGCGCAGGGTCAGCACCTGGGCGGGAGAATCGATGGGGAACTGCCTTTCCAGCAGTTCGATGAAGAGGGCGGCGATGCGGGTGGAGGCGTTGCCCGCACGGAAGAAGCTGTCGGCGGGCTCCATCTTCAGCGCCTCGTGGACGAGGATGCTCACATAGTTGTACAGCAGGTCGTATTTGTACAGGTACTCGGAACCCAGCTCCAGCTGCATCTTGCGGAAGATCTCGTTCACCACGCCCTGGCGTGTGGCGGGGATGAAATACACCGGGTTGCCGCCGGGGCGGTACAGCGGGGAGCCCAGCATGGCGCTGTTCTTGTCATGGGCCCGCACGAAGTCTTCGGTGAACAGGCAGAAATAGCCTTCCTGCCGCGACGAGCTGGCTTCCCAGGAACTGGGCACCATGGGGTTGGAGAACACCAGCGCCGGACTGTCGATGACGATGGCCCTGTCGGCATAATACAGGGTACCCTCCCCGACGATATAGGAGATCTTGTAGAAGTCGCGCCGGCTGTAGGGGGTGGGGCCCCGGCTGCAGAAGGCGCGGCTGTATACGTTGAAATGCCCCTGGTGGCGGGTGAAGATGCCCGGCCCGGGGGCGGGCAGGCGGTGGTAAAACTCTTCGAGGGATTCGATGTGGCTCATGGTTTGGGTTTTTGACAGGGAGGGAGGGTGGCGAAGTTATGAAATTCAAACAAGCGCCGCCACCGCTTTTTTGCGGCGCCCCCGCCCCGCCCTATAATAAAGGGACAGGAATGCCGTTGGTTACGGAAGGGTTTCAGGGAAAGCCCCTGATATTTCTTATTTTCGCCCCGCAGGGGCGAGGCCCCTTCACCAAACATGGCCGCGGCGACGGTCATTCCTATGGCAAGAAGCAGATTATCATCCAAGCGGTCCAAACCTTCTTACCTGATGGCCATCATCGGGGTGGCGCTGGTGCTGTTCCTCCTGGGCGTCCTCGGCCTCATCGTCATTCATGCCCAGCGCCTGAGCCAGTATTTCCGGGAGAACATCGAGATACAGGTCATCCTGCGGGACAACATCAAGCCCGAGAGCGCCGTCGCCCTGCGCGACAGCCTGGCGACCAGGCCCTACACCAAGTCGGTGGAGTACATCACCAAGGAAGATGCCGCCAACCGCTTCAAAAAAGAGTTCGGCGAGGATTTCATCTCCCTGCTCCAATACAACCCCCTGTACGCCAGCGTGAACCTGAAGGCCCAGGCCGCCTACGTGAACCCCGACAGCCTGAAGGTCATTGAGCAGAGCCTGCTCTCCAACGAGATCGTGCGGGAGGTCTACTATCAGCGCGCCCTGGTGGACAAGCTCAACGAGAACGTGCGCAAGATCGGGGCCATCATCCTGGTCATAAGCATCATCCTCTGCCTGGTGGTGATCGTCCTCATCGACAACACCATCCGTCTGGCCATGTTCTCCAACCGCTTCCTCATCAAGACCATGCAGATGGTGGGCGCCACCCGCGGCTTCATCGCGAGGCCTTTCGATTCGCGGAGCATAGGGAACGGGCTGCTCAGCGCCCTGCTGGCCATCGCTGCCCTGATCGCGGTGATGTACTATGCCCAGAAGCAGCTGCCGGAGATCCGCATGGTGCGCGACAACACCATGACCGGCCTGCTGTTCGTCGGCATCATCATACTGGGGATTTGCATATCTTTGTTCAGCACGCACCGTTCCGTGAACAAGTACCTGAAGATGAAACTCGACGACCTGTACTGACCGGGTCCTCGCCCAAGCTTAACGCAACACGAACACCATGCCGGCCAAGAGCGCCAAGACCAAGAACGAGCATTCCGCCCCTGCTCCGCAGAGCAGGCCGGGTGTCAGCTTTCCCTTTACCCGGGTGAACTTCCTCTATATGCTGCTGGGCATAGCCGTCATCGTGCTGGGCTACCTGCTGATGGTCGGCGGCGGCAGCGACGATCCCCATACCTTCGATGCCAGCCAGGTATACAGCTGGCGCCGCATCACCCTGGCCCCCATCGTCATCATCCTGGGCTTCCTCGTTGAGGTATACGCCATCATGAAAAGGCCCAAAGACCAGGACGGCGGCGCCTGAGGCGCCGTCCCGCACAGCCCGGGAGCGATGAGGACATCATCGCTTTTTTTGTCAAATCCGCCTAGTCCGCCCCCCGTACATGAATATCCTGCAAGCCATTATCCTCGGTATCGTCGAAGGGATCACCGAGTTCCTGCCTGTCTCTTCCACCGGTCACATGATCGTCACCAGCGCCTGGATGGGCATAGACGGGGACGATTTTACGAAGCTTTTCGAAATCGTGGTGCAGCTGGGCGCCATCCTCGCCGTGGTGGTGCTCTACTGGCGCCGCTTCTTTGACTTCAGCCGCCTGGGTTTTTACCTAAAAATCCTGGTCGGCGTGATCCCCGCCCTCATCCTGGGATATCTGTTCGGCAAGCAGATCGACGCCCTGCTGGAGAGCCCGCTCACCGTAGGCATCATGCTGGCGGCCGGCGGGGTGGTGCTGCTCTTCGTGGACCGCTGGTTCAAGACGCCCGTGGTGGACCAGGAAGAGGCGATGACCCCCTTCTCCGCCCTGCGCATCGGCTTCTGGCAGTGCCTGGCCATGGTGCCCGGCGTCAGCCGCAGCGCCGCCACCATCATCGGCGGCCTGCAGCAGAAGCTGACACGGCGCCTGGCTGCCGAGTTCTCTTTTTTCCTGGCGGTGCCCACCATGGCAGCCGCCACCGGCTACAAGCTCCTCAAGGCCTTCCAGGAGCATCCCGCCATGCTGCGGGACAGCCACCATCTCAGCCTCCTGCTGGTGGGCAACCTGGTGGCCTTCGTGGTGGCCATGCTGGCCATCCGCTCCTTCATCGGCTACCTGCAACGCCACGGCTTCCGCCTGTTCGGCATCTACCGCATCGTCGTGGGCCTGCTGATCATCGTGCTGGTGCAGGCGGGCTGGCTGGGCTGAGCTTCAGCCCAGGGCGGCGATGCGCCGCCGGACCTGCTGCTGCTCGGTCTCCGTTTGCGTCAGGGCCAGCGCCCGCTCCCATTCCGCTTTTGCCTTCGCCCTGTCGGCGTGCCGCCACAGTTCGCCCATCAACAGGTGGTAGAAATGATCCCCCGTGTAGGGGCGGGCCTGCAGGGCCTGCAGGGCCACCTCCCAGCCCTGCGCCTTGTAGAGCGCATAGGCCCTGTTCAGCTCCACCGCCGGCGAGGGGTTCAGCGCCCGCAGCCGGTCATAGAGCCCCAGGATGGCCGCCCACTTCTGCGGGGTGTCTTTCTTCTCGCAGTGAAGGGCGGCGATGCCCGCCTCCAGGTGGTAGGTACTGGCCTCGCTGCCTTCCGCCGAGAGGGCCAGGAAATAGCGTCCGCGCAGCACCAGCTCCTTGTCCCAGCGATCTTCGTCCTGCTCTTCGTACAGGATCACCGGCCTTCCCGGCGCGCGGCGCGCGCCGAAGCGGGAGGCATGGAAGCACATCAGCGCCACCAGCGCGTCGGTGCGCGGCGTGCGGGTGAGCGCCGAGTCGTGCAGCAGCAGCCCCAGGCGCAGGGCCTCCAGGCAGAGGTCCTGGCGCAGCTGGTCGTCGGAGCTCCGGGAATAATATCCTTCGTTGAACAGCAGGTACACCACTTTGAGCACGCTGTCCAGGCGCGGGGCCAGCGCATCCGGGGGCGGCAGTTCCAGGCCTATGCCCTCGCTGCGCAGGCGCTGCCTGGCGCGGGCCAGCCTTTTGTTGATCGTCTCCTTGCTGCTGAAAAAGGCGCTGGCGATCTCCTGTATGCCGAAGCCGCAGAGCACCCGCAGGGCCAGCCCGATCTGCGCCTCGCTGGCGATGGCGGGATGGCAGATGGCGAAGATCATGCGGAGCTGGCTGTCGCGGATATGCTCGCTGGAAAAATCCGGCTCCGTGACGGCGCCGCTGCCGTCGTCCAGGGCGGGCAGCACCTTATCCTGGAAGATCTTGTTCCTCCGGAAATGGTACAGGGTCTTCTGCTTG
>CBINPH010000163.1:0-7504 GCA_966252445.1 uncultured Chitinophagaceae bacterium
GAGAATACACCTTTTGGTATGCCTACCTGGTATATACAGGGAAAAGATGCACTCCAGGATCCTGGTAATGTTCTCCTTTTCGTTGTACGTGGGTATGATGACCAGCTTTTTCAATAAACGATATGGTTTAACCGAACGGCCGCGCCTGTACGGTGCCGGTTAGGGCTTTTTTAACATCATCTCCTGGTAAATCTCGGAGAGCTTTTGTTTGGTATGGAGGGAGAAATCGGATTTCATCATCCAGTCGTAGTATTGGGGTTCCTCGCGCAGCACCGCCCGCACGGCCTTCCCCTTGTGCTTGCCGAAGTTGAACACCTCCACGCTGCCCTGGCGCACGATGCGGCGCCCGAAATCCACGAAGTCATCCTCCGCCGTAAAAGCGGCGAGGGCCCCGATGTCCCCGCTGAGGTTGGGATAGCGCATGATCTGCGCTTCCAGGATCTCATACGTCGCCCGCGCGTCGGCTTCGGCGCTGTGGGCGTCGGCCAGGTCCTTCTGGCAATAGAACTGGTAAGCCGCCGACAGGGTACGGCGTTCCATCAGGTGAAAGATCTTCTGTACGTCGACCAGCCGCCTGCCTTCCATGGGAAAATCCAGGCCGATGCGCAGGAACTCCTCGATCAGCATGGGGATATCGAAGCGGTTGGAATTGTATCCCGCCAGGTCGCAGTTGTCCAGAAACTGCCGCAGCTCGTTGGCGACATCCTTGAACTGGGGGCAGTCCCTGACGTCCTCGTCCCGGATGCCATGGATGGCGGTGGAGACGGCCGGGATGGGCCGGCCGGGGTTGAGCCGCTTGACCTTTTGCTGGGTACTGCCGTCGGGCATCACCTTGACGATGGCTACCTCGATGATGGCGTCGGTGGCCGCGTTCACCCCCGTGGTTTCCAGGTCGATGAAGGCCAGGGGCCTGGTCAGTTGTAAACTATGCATAACGGGATCTCTCTCGGGCAAATTTCTCCAAAAATGGGCAAATACCCCGGTAAAGTTATTTTTTTCGCCACAACCCCCTGATCTCCTCGACGCTCAGCCCGTCGAAGGTGCCGGAGCTCATCATCAGCAGGTTACCGGGACCGGCCGGCAGCGACCGCAGGAAAGCCCGCAGGGCCGCAGGCTCGTCGGCCACCTGCAGATCCGCGCGCCCGAACCCTTCCCGGACCGCTTCCGCGGAGAGGGGCGGCAGTTTTTTCATCTCCAGGGCATGGCGGCTGAAATACACGCAGGCCTGGCCGGCGCTGTCCATGGCGCCCCTGTACTGGTGCAGGAAGGAGGCGTTCAGGCTGCTGTAGGTATGCAGCTCCAGGACCGCCGCCAGCGGCCTGTCGGGGAACTGTTCCCGGACGGCCTGTATGGACGCCCTCACCTTCGAAGGGGCGTGCGCGAAATCCCGGTACAGGACCGCCGCTTCATCCTCGAAGGCTTTCTCCAGGCGGCGGGAGGCTCCGCGGAAGCCGGCGATGGCGTCGGCGAACACGGCCTCGGGGACGTCCAGGGCGCTGCAGACGGCCCGGGCCGCAGCGAGGTTCATCAGGTTGTGGGCGCCGAACACCTGCAGGGCCACGGTATGCTCGCCGAGGCTCACCGTCGTCACCCCGTCCGCAATGCGGTACGGGGGAAGCCCGTAAGGGCGGCGCTGCACCGAGGCGGGGGCCGCTGCGGCCAGCTGCTCCAGGCGCGGGTCTAGCGCATTGTAGATCAGGGTGCCGCCCGGCGCTATGCCGGCGATGAAGGTGCTGAACTGCTGCTCGTAGGTCTCGGGGTTGGGAAAGACATTGATGTGGTCCCAGGCTATGCCGCTGACCACGGCGATATGGGGATGGTAAAAATGGAACTTGGGCACCTGCTGCAGGGCGGAGGCCGGATATTCGTCCCCCTCGCAGACGATGAGGGGCGCGTCGCTCAGCTGTACGGAACGCTCGAACCCGGGCAGCCGGGCCCCGACCAGGAAATCAAAGTCCCGCCCCGCGGCCCGCAGCACATGCATGATCATGGCCGTGATGGTGGTCTTGCCGTGGCTGCCGCCGACCACCACCCGCATTTTGTCGCGGCTCTCCCGGAAGATGTATTCGGGGAACGCATACAGGGGAAGGCCCAGCGCCTGCGCCCGCAGCAGCTCGGGGTTGCCGGCCCGGGCATGCATGCCCAGGATCACCGCATCCATGCCGGGCTGGATGCGCTCCGGGTGCCAGCCCGGCTCCGGCGGCAGCAGGCCGGCGTCGCGGAGGCTGCTCAGGGCAGGCTCATAGATCTCGTCGTCGCTGCCGCTGACCGTGTAGCCCTTCTGCTGCAGGGCCAGCGCCAGCTGATGCATGACGCTGCCGCCGATGGCGATAAAGTGGATTGTCTTACCCATGGGGATATACCAGGGCCCAAAGATAGGGATTAGCCTGAGAACCAATGACATGAAGCCCCGCAGCTGCCGGGCCGGGAAAACGTATCTTTGCCCTGGCGGGCATGCGGTCCCCGCCGCGGGTGGGCTCCCGGGCCCGTTTTGTACACCCGTATATTTAAATCCGTATCTTTCCCGTTTAAATGACAAACGCCAAATCATGAACAGGGCTTTCAAATGGGTGGTCATGGTGACCATCGCCGCGGTCCTCGGGGCGCTGGTCTCCTCCTGCAGCACCTCCCGGCAGCTGGGCTGCCCGATGAAGATCACCGCTGTCCCGGCCGCGCCGCCGTCCGTAGCCTGAGCGGCGGGCCTCAAACCACGTCCGCATGCGCAAAATCGTCGTAGCCATCACGGGGGCCAGCGGCTCCATCTATGCGCGGCTGCTGCTGGAGAAGCTGCAGCTGTACGATGACCAGTGGGAGGAGGTGTCCGTGGTCATGACCGACAACGCCCGCACGGTCTGGGAGACGGAGCTCGAGAACAAGGCCTACGAAGAGCTGCCCTATCCCCTGTACAGGACCCATGATTTTTCGGCGCCCTTTGCCTCCGGCTCCTCACGCTACGACACGATGATCATCTGCCCCTGCTCCATGGGGACGCTGGCCCGCGTCGCCCAGGGGATTTCCGGGGACCTGATCACCAGGGCCGCCGACGTGATGCTCAAGGAGCGGCGGCGCCTGATCTGCGTGCTGCGGGACACCCCCTACAACCTCATTCACATCCGCAACATGGCCGCCGTCACGGAGGCCGGCGGCATCATCTGCCCCGCCACCCCGTCATTTTACAGCAAGCCCAGAACCATGGACGAGCTGGTCTTCACCGTCGTCGACCGGGTCCTGGACCTGGCCGGCATCCGTCTCGAAACCTTCCGCTGGGGAGAGCATGACGACCGCTGAGCCCGCTGGGCCTGGCTCCCGGCGGTTTTGCCGTCCTTCTCTGTAAAAATCGCTTATTTTGCCCCCACACCGGGCCACGGCCCTCATGTGACGATCATGAAAATAACCATCATCAACGGCCCCAACCTGAACCTGTTGGGGATCAGGGAGCCGGGCATCTACGGCCCCGAAGGCTTCGACAGCTTCTTCGAGACCCTGCAGCGACGCTTCCCGGAGCTGGAGCTGGACCATGTCCAGAGCAACATAGAGGGGGAGATCGTCGACGCCCTGCAGCAGGCGGGCTTCGACCGCGACGGCATCCTGCTGAATGCGGGAGGCTACACCCATACCTCGGTGGCCATCCGGGATGCCATCGCCGCGATCAGCAGCCCGGTGCTGGAGATCCACATCTCCAACATCCATGCCCGGGAGCCCTTCCGCCACACCTCCCTCATCGCCGCCAAGTGTGTAGGCAGCATCTGCGGACTGGGCCTGAAAGGCTATGAGCTGGGCCTGCGGTATTTCATCGACAAAGCCAGCTGAGCAAGCCCATGGCCCCATCGCCTTCCGAGCCGGTACGGCTGCTGTATACCGAGACCCAGCGCTTTAGCCAGTGGTGGCTCTGGGCCTGCCTGGGCCTGGCCGACATCCTGCTGCTGTCGCTGGTGCTGCGCGCCTTCGCCGACCAGGCCGACCCGCCCACCCGGGGCATCAGCCTGGTAGCCCTGCTCTTCCTGGCCGCGCTGACCCTGCTGGCGTTGGTGCTGCGCATGGACACCAAGGTGGATACCGAAGGTGTCGCTTCCCGCTGGCGCCCCCTGCAGCGGCGCTTCCGGAAGATCCTGTGGACCGACATCACGGCCGCCGAAGTGATCCGGTACCGCTTCGGGCGCCTGGGCATACACCGCAGCCCCCGTTTCGGGGAAGTGCAGCGCATGGGCGGCAGCCAGGGGCTGCTGCTGACCCTGGCCAACGGCCGGAAGCTGCTGCTGGGCACCCGGGAGCCGGAGCGCCTGGCGGCCCTGCTGGACAGGGTGCTGCTGCGCTAGGGCGGAGTGGCGCAGGCTTTGGGGAAACTTTTGGAAAACTTTAGGATATGGAAGGGCCAAAACCCGCCGAGAATGGTAATTTTGCCCTTACAGATTAAAAAAAACATGCATAAACGGCCTGACCTTAAAGGAATTTGCCCATGAGCACAACTGTACGCAAGGGGTCTCCCGAAGCCTCTACCCCGGGAAAGGCCGGGGAGCCCGAAGCGCAAAAGAAGAAAAAGCGCCGGAAAAAATCCGCGCTCCGCGAGTGGATAGACGCGGCCATTTTTGCCGTCATCGCGGCGACGCTCATCCGCACCTTTTTTTTCGAGGCCTATACCATTCCCACCCCCTCGATGGAAAAGACCCTGCTGACCCATGACTTCCTTTTCGTCAACAAGCTCAGCTACGGCCCCCGCATCCCCATGACGCCCCTGGGCGTACCATTCACCCTGAACACCCTGCCGCTGTTCAACGTCAAAAGCTACGCCGACTGGCCCCGCTTCGGGTACCACCGCATTCCCGGCTTCAGCGAGGTCAAGCGCCGCGACGTGGTGGTGTTCAACTTCCCGCGCGGGGATACCGTGGCCCTGGAACAGAGCGAGCGGGACTACTACGAGATGGTCCGCACCCTCGGCCGGGATTATGTGCACAGCCATTTCACCATCGTGGACCGGCCCGTAGACCGGGAAGAAAACTACATCAAGCGCTGCGTGGGTGTGCCGGGAGACAGCCTCCAGGTGATCGACGGCTTTGTCTATGTGAACGGGCAGCGCGAGGATATCCCCCCGGGCTCCCAGAAAAAATACCTGGTCCAGACCGACGGCAGCGCCTTCAACCCTGCCCGCCTGCAGGACCTGGGCATCGCCCCGCCCCTGGGCGAGGATCCCACCACGGGCACCTACATCTTCAACCTGACCCCCGGCGATTCGGCCGCCCTGGCCGGTTTCACCATGGTCAAGGCCATCAGCCGTTCCCTGGCCAGGGAGATCGATCTGCAGGCGTTTCCCTACGATACGGCCCACTACAAATGGAGCGCCGACCAGTACGGTCCCATCTATGTGCCCAAGAAGGGTGCCACGGTGGCCCTGGACAGCGCCACCCTGCCGCTCTACCGGCGCATCATCCGGGTATACGAGCACAACAGGCTGGAGCAGCGGAACGGGCAGATCCTGATCAACGGACAGCCCGCCGACCACTACACCTTCCGGATGAACTATTACTGGATGATGGGGGACAACCGGGACAACTCGCTGGATTCCCGGTACTGGGGCTTCGTGCCGGAGGACCATGTCGTGGGCAAAGCCTGGTTCATCTGGATGAGCTACGGGGATCACGGCATCCGCTGGCGGCGCCTGCTGAAGGGCATCCGCTAGCCTCCCTCCTAAAAGCCATGGAACAGATACGCGTCTCATTTACCTTTGTGCGCCACGCGGGCGAGGGCAGCCTGGACGCTGGCGACAGGGCGCTCCTGGAAGCGGCCCGCGCCGCTACGGCCACGGCCCATGCCCCCTATTCGGGTTTCCGCGTGGGGGCGGCGCTGCGCCTGGCCGGCGGAGCTGAGCTCAGCGGGGCCAACCAGGAAAACGCTGCCTTTCCCGCAGGCCTCTGCGCAGAGCGGGTGGTCTTGTCGGCCGCGGCGGCCACCCACCCCGGGGAAACCATAGCAGCCATGGCGATCAGCTACGACACGGGGGCGGAGGCCCGGGAACGGCCCATCTCCCCCTGCGGCATCTGCCGGCAGACCCTTTTAGAATATGAAGACAGGCAGGGGCATCCGATCCGGATGATCCTGGGAGGCATGCAGGGAGAAGTGTGGGTGCTGGCCAGGGCGGCCGATCTGCTGCCCCTGCGCTTTTCAGCGAAAGACCTCGAAAAAACCTAAAGGACCACCGGCTGTATCTTGCCGCGGTGCAGGATGTCCTTCAGGGACTTGTATTCCAGGATCTTGAGGGTGGCGTCGCGTACATCCCGCATCACCTCGTTCATCCCGCAGATCGTCTCGTCGCAGTTCTCACATTTCTGATAATAGTTCAGGCTCACGCAGGGCAGCAGGGCGATGGGGCCGTCCAGCAAGCGGATGATGCGGGCCAGCATGATGTCTTTGGGGGGCTTCAGCAGGTAGTAGCCACCGCCTTTCCCCTTCTTGCTGCCGAGGATGCCGGCGTTTTTCAGCTCGAGCAGGATGTTCTCCAGGAATTTCAGGGAAATGTTCTTTTTCTGCGCGATCTCGGAGATCAATACGGGGCCCGTATCCTCGTGCTCAGCGAGGTAGATGAGGGCGTGGAGGGCGTACTGGGTCTTTTTGGACAGCATGGAGGTCGATTGTCCTGGCGAAGTTAACTATTTTCCCCTGGCCCTGCCAGGGTGTTCTCTTGAAAGAAAACAAGGTTTATGGGGCTACCAGGATAAAAATATTCGAAAAAAGGGCCCTGCCCTTCCGGTACATCCTGCCGGCTGCGCTATCCGTTAGAAAACATCGATTTATGGAACCTTCGGCGGCTCACAAGCCCAGGACCTCCGCCATGGTATGCACCCCCCGCTTGCCGACCCGCCACTCGGCGGCGGCCAGGGCGCCGGCCGCAAAGCCTTCCCGGGACTGGGCGGTGTGGATGATCTCTATGCTGTCGGCGGCGGAGCGGTAGCGCACGATATGGGTGCCCGGCGCGGGGTCTATGCGGCGCGACAGGATGGGCAGCCGGCTGGGGTCGGCGCTGTCCTCGTTGACCCAGCCTTCCAGGGTGGGTATGCGCTCCACCACCTGTTCGGCCAGGCTGATGGCCGTCCCGCTGGGCTGGTCCTTCTTTTGGGTATGGTGGATCTCCTCCATATCGGCCCTGTACTGGGGCTGGCTGCCCATCAGCTCGGCGAGCCTTTTGTTGACCTCAAAGAAGATGTTGACGCCAATGCTGAAGTTGCTGGCGTAGAGCAGGGCCCCGTCCGCCTCCACACAGCGGCGCTTGGCCTCGTCGAAGCGGTCCAGCCATCCCGTGGTGCCGCAGACCACCGGCACGCCGGCCTCGAAGCAGGCCAGCAGGTTGCCCAGGGCCGTGTCGGGGGTGCTGAACTCTATGGCCACCTCGGCGCGGGACAGGGACGCTTTTTCCAGCAGGGCCGTATTGTCCAGGTCTATGCGGAGCAGGACCTCGTGTCCCCGCTCCAGGGCCAGTCGCTCGATCACCTTTCCCATTTTGCCGTATCCGATC
>CBINPH010000164.1:0-7469 GCA_966252445.1 uncultured Chitinophagaceae bacterium
CGGCGGCTCTCTGAACGGATGGACAAATACTTGTCTTCACGCTGTTTTCCCGCTGACGCGGGATATTCGATGTTGGGCGTGATTATATCATGCCCGAGAAGGGGATACACTTCCGTAGAAGGTTTCTCGTCGATGCGTTGGTACGTATGTGATCCAAAATAGTCGCGTTGCGCCTGGATCAGGTTTACGGGGAGATGCTTTCTCCTGAAGGCGTCAAAGTAGCTGAGGCAGGAGGAGAGGCCTGGTACGGGAAAGCCGTGGCGCAGCGCTGTGGCGAGGGCTTCCCGGGCGTTTGCTTCCCCGGCTTTCACCCGCCCGGCGACGGTGGGGGCGAGCAGGGGGTTCGACAGGGCGCTGTCTTCGCCATATACGGTCCAGAGCGTATCCAGGAAACGGGAACGGATGATGCAGCCGCCCCGCCAGATTCGGACCACTTCTCCCAGGGGGATGTTCATGCCCAGGTCGGCCGAGGCGCGGTGCAGCATGCCCATGCCCTGCGCATAACACACGATCATGGCGAAGCCCAGGGCGTCCTTGAGCTGCCGGGCATAGCCCTCAGCATCTGCCTGAATACGGTTGGTGGGCGTGCCGTAGACCTGTTCGGCAGCGACCCGTTCAGCTTTCATCGCCGAGAGGTCCCGTATCGCGACGGCGGTGTCGATCGCCGGCACCGGATAATGCAGGTCCATGGCATCCTGGGAAGTCCATTTGCCGGTACCTTTGGCGCCGGCTTCGTCAAGGATCTTGTCGATGAGCATGCCGGGGCCCTTCTCCACTTCCTGGCCGAAGATATCCCGCGTAATCTCCAGCAAAAAAGACTGCAGATCTCCTTCGTTCCAGTCGGCATAGAGATCATGCAGAGCCTCGTTGGACAAGCCCAGCCCTTCATGCAGCAGCTGATAAGTCTCGCTGATGACCTGCATAATGGCGTATTCGATCCCGTTATGCACCATCTTGACGTAGTGTCCTGCAGCACCCTTGCCCATATACGCGACACAGGGGCTGCCTTCCACCTGGGCGGCGACCGCTTCCAGCATGGGCCGGAGGGCCTCCCAGGCTTCGGGGTCGCCCCCGGGCATGATGCTGGGTCCCGTGCGGGCGCCTTTTTCCCCGCCCGAGACACCCATGCCGACAAAGTGGATCTTGCGTTTTCGGAGAGCGTTGATACGTTTCAGTGTATCGGTATAATGGGAGTTGCCGCCATCGAGGATGATATCGCCCGCTTCCAGCATGGGCAGGAATTCGGCGATCACGTCGTCCACCGGTTTGCCTGCCGGCACGAGCATCATCAGGCGGCGGGGGCGCTTCAGGGCGCGGACCAGCTCCGAGGCATTCGTGACGCCTTTGACCCGTGTGCCGGGACTGGCTTCTGTTTCCAGGGACATCGCCTTCGCATCATCCTTGTCCAGGCCCACCACGGAAAAGCCGTGATCTGCCATGTTGAGCAGGAAGTTGCGGCCCATTACACCGAGTCCGATCATCCCGAAATCAAAAGAGGCATCCGTCATGTCCATTTTTTAAAAACGGGCATAAAGGTACCGTAAAATGCCGAAAGCCAAAAGGGCGGTGGCAGGAGCAGGCGCCGGCGGGATCGCAAAAAGGGCGCTCCTGCTGCTGCAGGAACGCCCTTTCCGCGGGAGGTCTGTACGGTTCAGAACAGGCCGCCTTTCTTCATGGCCACGGTACCCTGGCCGATGAGGTATCCTTTTTCGTATATCTCCACCTTGTAGTCCCCCGGCTTGAAGTCGGAGTTCTGTTTCCAGTCGATGGCCACGTTCTGCTTTTCCCCCGTGCTGTAATCGATGGTCTTTTGTACCGTGTACAGCTTTTCCGTGCCGTCGGCCAGGGTAAAGCGGCCTGACCCCAGCGCCTCTACGGCCAAGGGAGTGCCGTCGGGAGCGGTGATGCACACATACAGATCCTTCTGTCCGGCTGTCGAGATGCGGTTATCCACATCAAAGCTGATGCGCATCATGTCGGCCCGCCGGGCTTTGGACGTCTCCACCTCTTTGCCGCTGCCCCGGACGTGGATGGGCGTGATCTTGATGTTGGAGGCCTGCAGCACCGATCCCAGATCTACGGTCTGAGCCAGTTCCTGGTTCTTGGCGGTCACCGTGTCGAAATCGCGCTTGATGGAGTCGCGCTGGGTGACCAGCACGATCTTTTCACCTTTTAGGCGTTCGATCTCTTCCTTATATACGTCGGTCTGCGATTGCAGCTGAGAGATCAGGCGCTTGGCTTCGGCCAGCTCTCCCGCCGTAGCGTTTGATTTGGACAGGATGCTCTGGATGCGGGCCTTGAGGTCGGACACCTCTTTGCTTTTGGTCCGCATCAGGCTGTCGTTCTGGGTCTTCAGAAAATCGAGCTGCGCGAGGGTGGCCTGGAATTGCTCCTCCACGGCACTTTTTGAAGAGTCGATTGTCACGACCTGGGTCTGCAACTGTTCCTTCTCCTGGTTGGATTTTGACTTGTCCCAGATCAGGTAACCCCAGGTCGACAGCAGCGCGGCAATGAGGATGCCATACAGCACCCCCCGGCCCCCGCGGGGCTTTTCGGGGACATTGCCCGGTGCATTGGTTGTTGTCTCAGCCATAAAAAGAATTTTTGTAATTTACAGGATTTACGAAGAGCGACGGGAAAGAAGGGTTTTGTTTGTAGTTCAACTAAATGAATCGCCTTGATACATCAGGTTCCTTTGGATCATTTGTTGTTGCTGGATATAGAAACAGTCCCGGGGGCGGAGGATTTCAGCACGCTATCCACGGGCCTCCAGGGACTTTGGTTAGAGAAATTTACAAAAATTGAGCCAGATTCCGCAGAAGGGCCGGAAGCCTTTTCCAGGCGGGCTGGCATCTATGCAGAGTTCGGCAAAATCATCTGTATTTCAGCGGGATATCTCCGGCAGGACGGAGACAGCATCCATCTCAGGATCAAATCCTTTTACGGCGATGATGAAGCGGAACTCCTGCTCCGCTTTCTGGAAATGGTCGTCCAGTTCGGCCATCACAAAAGGGATATGACCTTCTGCGGGCACAACATCCGGGAGGTCGATATTCCCTACAGTTGCCGCCGGGCCGTCATCCATGGCCTGGCCCTGCCCCATGCACTCCAGTTTTACGGCAAGAAGCCCTGGGAGATTCCCCTGCTGGACACGCTGCAGCTCTGGCGTTTCGGCGAACACCGGAACTACACCTCCCTCAAGCTGCTGGCCGAGATCCTGGGCATCGATACGCCGAAGGACGATATAGACGGCAGCATGGTGGCCCAGGTCTACTGGCAGGAGCATGACCTGGCCCGCATCGTGGCGTATTGCCAAAAAGACGTGATCACCGTGGCCCAGCTGCTGATGCGGTTCCGGCGGATGCCGCTGCTGGGCCAGGAAAATATAACCATTGCCGAATGACCTATGAAGCGTTGATGAAGGAGCTGAAGGGCGGGAAGATCAGGCCCCTTTACCTCCTGGAAGGAGAGGAAGAATTTTTCATTGACCGGGTGAGTGCTTTCTTCGAACACCAGTGGCTCAGCCCGGAAGAGCGGGAATTCAACCAAACGGTCTTTTACGGCCGCGATGCCGACTGGACGGCCGTGCTCAATGCCTGCCGCCGCTATCCCATGTTCAGCGAACGCCAGCTGGTGATGATCAAGGAGGCGCAGTCGATGAAAGAGTTGCCCAAGCTGGAAGCTTACGTCCAGCAGCCCCTGGCCAGCACGGTGCTGGTCATTGCCTACAAGCACGGCACCCTCGACAAGCGCACCAGGTTCAGCAAGCTGATCAACAGCGCAGGAGCGGTAATGACCTCCGCCCGCATCCGCGACGACAAGGTACCCGACTGGGCCCGGCAGTATATTCTCAGCCACGGGCAGGACATCACCGACAGTGCCTGTCACCTGCTCGCCGAACATACGGGCAGCGACCTGTCCAGGCTGGTCAACGAAATCGACAAGATGCTCCTGAACATCGGCACGGGGGAGGCAAAGGGCGCGCGGAAGATCAACGAGGATGACATCGAGCGGTATGTGGGCATCAGCAAGGAGTACAACGTTTTCCAGTTGCAGGACGCCATAGGTGATCGCGACATGGCCAGGGCGATGCGCATCATCCGCTATTATGCCGCCAACCCCAAGGCGGCGCCGACCCCCTTGCTGTTCGGCACCCTGTATAGTTATTTTTCCAAAGCCCACCTGGCCGCACAGTACAGCGGCAAATCCGTGGAAGAGCTGTCGGGCCTCCTGCGGCTCTCCTCATACCTGGTGCGCGGGTATGTCAAGGCCGCCCGTACCTATCGCCAGGCCGGACTGGAGCGGGCGCTGCTGTTCCTGCATGAATACAACCTTCGGGTAATCGGCGTCAACGATGCCGGCACCTCCGACGCCGAGCTGCTGAAGGAAATGGTGGCCCGGATCATGCACTGAAATGCTGGCCGGGCGCTGCTGCAGCCGGGCGCAGGCACCGAGCACAGCCAGCTTCAGCGAGGGGAGGTGCCGGCAAAACGGCGAGCTACCTCGCGGACATCTTCCCGGATCTGGTCCACCAGGGCGTCCACCTGGCTGAAGGACCGGTCTTCCCGGAGGAACTCATGAAATTGCAACTCGATGCGTTGTCCGTAGATATCCCCCGCAAAGTCCAGGATATACACCTCGATACGCCGGGTCTTGCCGCCAAAGGTAGGCAGGCGGCCGATGTTCAGGGCCCCCGCATACAGCCTGTCCTCCGGTTGGTCCGGCAGGCGGACCCTGACCGCGTAGACGCCTTCGGCGGGTACCAGCTTCATGTCGTTGTCCACGCCGAGGTTAGCTGTCGGGAAGCCCAGCTCCCGGCCCCTTCCATCGCCGCGCTCCACCCGGCCGGAGAGCAGGTAGGGATAGCCCAGCAGCTCGTTGGCCAGGGCGATGCGTCCCTCCTCGAGATAATGCCTGATCTTGGTGGAACTAACTGTGAGGTGATGGACCACCTGTGGCGGGATTTCCAGGAGCCGGAAATCATGGGTCCGCTGTTCGTCCATCAGGAGCTCGATACCGCCTTCCCTGTTGTGCCCGAAGCGGTGGTCATGTCCGATGATGATGGTATGGGGGTGGAAACGCCTGACGAGGAACTCCGTCACATAGTCCCCCGCGCTGAGCCGGGAAAAAGCGGGGGTAAAAGGGACAATGACGAGGTGATCCACGCCCAGCGCACTGAGCAGGGCCTCTTTTTCATCCAGGGTGGTCAGCAGGTGCAGCCCCTGTTGGCCGGGGCGCAGCACGAAGCGGGGGTGCGGGTGAAAGGTGATGATGACGCTTTCGCCGCCGCAGGCCCGGGCCTCTTCGTTCAGCTGCCGTATGATCTGCCGGTGGCCCTGGTGTACACCATCGAAGGTGCCGATGGTGATGACCGCATGGCGGAAGGGAGGAAGCCTGTCAATGTCACGGTGTACCAGCATGGATGCATTAACCAGGCAGCAAAACTAATCATTTGTGGATAATGCCCGGCGCTGTCTCCGCAGATGTTTGGCGCTGTGGGCAAATGCGGTATTTTTGCGGAGCCGTTTCCAAACAGCGAAGGCCTATGCAAACATATGAAAAACGGGGGGTTTCTTCCTCCAAGGAGGATGTGCACCGCGCCATACGCGATGTGGACAAAGGGCTTTTCCCCCGCGCGTTTTGCAAGGTGATTCCCGATGTATGGGGCGGTGACCCTGACTACTGCAACATCATGCATGCAGACGGCGCGGGGACCAAATCCGCCCTGGCCTATGCCTACTGGAAGGAAACCGGTGACATGTCTGTATGGAAGGGTATCGCCCAGGATGCCGTGGTGATGAACACGGACGACCTGCTCTGCGTAGGGGCGGTGTCGGGCATTGTGCTGTCTTCCACCATCGGCCGCAACAAACAGCGCATCCCGGGGGAAGTGATTGAAGCCATTATCCAGGGTACCGAAGAACTGCTGCAGATGCTGCGCGACCACGGCGTGGACATACACAGCAGCGGGGGAGAGACGGCGGATGTGGGCGACCTGGTGCGTACCATCATCGTGGACTCCACGGTAAGCTGCCGCATGAAGCGTTCCGACGTGATCTCCAACCATCGCATCGCCGCTGGGGACGTCATCGTGGGACTGGCCTCCTTTGGTCAGGCCAGCTACGAACGGGAATACAACGGAGGCATGGGCAGCAATGGCCTGACCTCCGCCCGCCACGACGTCTTCGCCAAGACCCTGGGTGAACGTTTCCCGGAAACCTACGACGAAAGCCTGCCCCCGGAAGTGGTCTATTGCGGGTCCCTTGGGTTGACGGATATGGTCGACATCCCGGGGTACGGCCCGGTAACGGCAGGCAAGCTGGTGCTGTCACCGACCCGCACCTATGCCCCGCTGGCGCGGAAGCTCCTGGAGGCCTACCGGCCAGGGATACACGGCCTGGTGCATTGCAGCGGCGGCGGCCAGACCAAGGTGTTGCATTTCATCGAGGGGCTTACCGTCATCAAGGATAACCTCTTTCCCCTGCCCCCGCTTTTCCAGATGATCCAGGAACAATCCGGCACGGACTGGCGGGAGATGTACCAGGTGTTCAACATGGGACATCGCCTGGAATGCTATGTGGAAGAGTCCCTGGCGGCGCCCATCATGGCCCTGGCCGCCGAGTTCGGGATCGAGGCACGGGTGATCGGCAGGGTGACCTCCTCGGCCGCCAAGGGCCTGGTCATCCGGAGTCCGTATGGGGAATTCCGTTACTGAGGCGATGTGGTCCGTCAGGGCAAAACCCGGCTTCATCCTTCCCCCTGTCCGCTGGTCAAGTATCTCCGCCCCGGCAGCGTTACCGTCCGGCTTTCTGGCCTGGAATTTGATTTTTCCAGTGTAACCCCTTTTTGTATACGTCAAAAATGTTTACCCATGAAAAAATTCGCTTTCCTCCTCGTGGCCGTCGCCGCCCTGACCGCCCTGGCTTCCTGCAAGAAGGAAGTCACCCGGGTGGAGCGGTTGGACCAGGCCTATGGGATCGTCGTCGACATCATGCCGGAAGACTGGATCACCGATGACGACGGGCTCAGCTACCGTACCTCCTTCGACGTACCGGAACTGGATGACAACATCTTCGATCATGGTGCCGTGATCGTCTACCTGTCTTTTCAGGACGGCCAGTATGAGGCCTTGCCGGAAGTATACGACGGCATCTCTTACGGCGCCCTGCATGGGACCGGCGCCATCACCGTAGACCTGCATGCCGTGGACGGGTCCAAGATCAGTCCCCCGGGCGTGGAGGTATTCGGCAAGGTCGTGCTCATTGACGCCAGGGCGCTCAAGGCGCATCCCGACGTAAACCTGCAGGACTACGATGCCGTCCGGAGCGTCTTCCGGCTCCGTTGAGCGGGCATGGCTGATGCGGCCGGGTACAGCGGTGTCCGGCCGCAAGCCCGTTCCCGGCCGGGGCGGCGGACGCCGGTGCCTCCAGGCCCTTCCGCCTGCTCTGCGGCATACGCCACTCCAGGGT